>PMLO01000227.1 GCA_003158895.1 Propionibacteriaceae bacterium | reverse complement strand
CGACGACGACCTGAGCCCGCCCCCATCGGGAGGCGGAAGTCGCAGTCTGAGCGGCAAAAACCCGGATCGCTCGCGGAGCTGTACACGAGCGCGGCCGACGACCTCCGCCTCGGCCACCTCACGCAGGAATGGCTCGCGACCAGCGACGACCCCGACGCTCTGACGAGCGGCGGCTACTGGCACCACCAGCGCCGCGCCGATCCCCACCCGTCTGTACGGGACGAGCACTTCCAGGACCAACTTCTCGATGCGCTGGCCGAGTCCACGGGCACGCGCTTGTCCGGACTCTGCCCGGGGCACGTACCTGAAGCCAGAGCGGTACAAGCGGGTCAGGTTCGTCACCAATCCAGGACGGAGCCGTCCATGCGGCGAGCCACGGGAAGGTAGGCCGTCGCATAGGGGTGGGCGTTGAGGAGTTCCTCGTTGATGTCGACTCCGAGGCCGGGAGCGTCCCCGGGCTGTAGGACGCCATCCGTGTAGCTCCACGCGTGGGGGAAGGCCTCGTGGACGAGGTCGGCGTAGCCCATGTACTCCTGGACGCCGAAGTTGTGGGTCGAGGCGCCCATGTGGATGCTCGCTGCGAGCGCGATGGGCGAGATGTCGGACGGGCCGTGCGGGCCCGCCTTGACCCCGTGGACCTCGGCGAGCGCGTAGATCTTGCGCGAGTGGCTGATGCCGCCCGCGTGGACCACCGCCGTCCGGATGTAGTCGATGAGCCGGTTCTCGATCAGGTACTGGCAGTCCCAGATGCTGTTGAACACTTCGCCGATCGCCAGCGGCGTGGTCGAGGCATTGCGGACGAAGCGCATCGCCTCCTGGTCCTCCGCGGGCGTGACGTCCTCCAGCCAGAAGAGGTTGAAGGGCTCGACCGACTTGGCCAGCCGGGCACCCTGGGTGGGCGTGAGCCGGTGGTGCGCGTCGTGCAGGATCTGGATGTCGTCGCCCACCCTCTCGCGGACGGCGGCGAGCACCTTGGGCACGTGGCGGATGTACGCGTCCGCGTCGAAGTGCTCCTCCGACGGCCGGGCCGCGCGTCCGGCCGGCTCGTAGTTCGGGTCCTTGGACACGCCGTACACCTTGTCGAGGCCGGGCACGCCGGACTGTACGCGGATGTGCTTGGCGCCCTTGGCCAAGTGGGCGTCCACGGCGTCGAGGAGGGCCGGGATGTCCCAGCCGAAGGCGTGGCCGTACGTGGGGACTGCGTCCCG
Source organism: Propionibacteriaceae bacterium (assembly GCA_003158895.1). Taxonomy (GTDB): domain Bacteria; phylum Actinomycetota; class Actinomycetes; order Propionibacteriales; family Propionibacteriaceae; genus Fen-668. The sequence continues at coordinate 4,124 of PMLO01000227.1, read as the reverse complement.
GACGCGGCCGCCGAGCAGCTGGTAGACGGGGAGGTTGGCCCGTTTGCCGAGGATGTCCCACAGGGCCATGTCGATGGCGCCGATCGCCGCCATCGTGACCGGCCCACGGCGCCAGTAGGCACCGCGGTACAGGTATTGCCAGATGTCCTCGATGCGCCCCGGGTCGAGGTCGATCAGCAGCGGCGCGATGTGATCGGCCAGGTAGGACGCCACGGCGAGCTCGCGACCGTTGACGGTGGCGTCACCGAGTCCGACGATGCCGTCGGCGGTCGTGACCCGCAGGGTGATGAAGTTCCGCGTCGGGCTCGAGACGAGCACCTCGGCCTTGACGATTCGATCCGACATTGCTTGCTCCTCAGCGAGGACTCGAAGGTCCGCTCGGCCGACCGTAGCAGCCCTGCCGACAGGCACCCGCGCCTGCCTGCTCCGGTTGGCGCTGAAGCGCTGCGGGCGTCGCGCCGCGCGGTGGCGGTGAACACCGCTATGGAACGCCGCTCGATAACGCAAGAAAGGATGGTCACTTTTGCAGAAACCATGACAAGGGCCTGCAACCCGATGCATCCGCGGGCCGAGGCGAGCAGGATCACGAGCGAACGGACACCCGGTCGACCTGCGATCAGGCCTGGGCTCGGACGCCGCGAGGGGCTCACTGTCGAGCCAAAGGACTCAGGCCCAACTGTTGGGCCAGAGCAGCAGAAGGGACAAACATGAAAATTGCCCGCCGTTCCGTTCTCATCGGGGCATCGGCTGTCGTCGGGGTTGCCGCGCTCGACGCCTGTGGGGCGCCCGCCGCGCCCAGCGCTGGCCCGACCGCCGATGTCGGCAGCGCCGTCCCGCTCAAGCCGAGCAAGCCCGTCACGCTGAACATCTTGGACGTTGCCGGCAACCTGCAGCTCACCCAGGGCATGATCGACGACTTCAAGACCAACAACCCCGACATCGTGAGCTCGGTCACGACGTCCACGGCCACCGCGCCCAACCTGGTCGGCAAGATCAAGGCACAGCAGGACGCCGGCAGGGTCGACATCGCCATGGTGCTGACCGGCACCGACGGCCTGGCCGGTGGACTTTCGCAGAACATCTGGCAGTCCCTGCTGCCGGCGAATGCCAGCGTCCTCACCGGCATGGCCAACTACCTCGATCCGGCTGCGAAGATGGAGGCACTGGCGGGGAACTACGGCGTGTGCGTCACCTACTACCCCTCCGGCCCGCTGATCGAGTACATGCCGAACAGGGTCTCCACCCCACCGACCAGTGCGGACGAGCTGCTGACGTGGGCGAAAGCCCACCCGAACAAGCTCGAATACGCTCAGCCGGCCAACTCGGGCCCCGGTCGTACGTTCCTCATGGGCTTGCCGTACATCCTGGGCGACAAGGACCCGATGGATCCCACGAACGGCTGGGACAAGACCTGGGCCTACCTCAAGGACCTCGGTTCGTACATCAGCGTCTACCCGTCCGGGACGACGCAGACGATGAAGGACCTCGCCTCGGGTGCGGTCGACATCATCGTGTCCACCACCGGGTGGGACATCAACCCCCGCGCGCTGGGCACCGTACCCACCGAAGCCAAGATCAGCACCCTGGCAGGCTTCAAGTGGGTCACCGATGCTCACTACGTGTGCGTGCCGAACGGCGTCTCGCAGGACCAGCTGACCGCTGTCGTCCGGCTCATCGCCTGGATGCTCAAGCCCGACCAGCAGGCCAAGGCGTACGACAAGGGCTACTTCTACCCCGGTCCGGCGATCAAGGACGTCACGCTCGCCATGGCGCCGCAGGCGAGCCAGGACGTCATCACCAAGTACGGACGCCCTGAGTACGACAGCCTGATCGCCAACAACCCGACCGTCGTTCCCCTGCCGTACGCGGCCATGGTGACCGCGTTCGACCTGTGGAACCGCAACATCGCCGGATCCAAGGCAGCCAAGTGACCGACACCGTCGCCCCGGCCAAACAGTTCGGTGAACTGCGGCTCGACGGTGTCGGACGCAGCTTCGGCGAGGCAAACGCTCTCACCGACCTGAGCCTGACGATCAAGCAGGGCGAGTTCATCGCCCTGCTTGGGCCGTCCGGCTGCGGGAAGTCAACAGCCCTGAACTGCCTCGCCGGCCTGCTGCCCCTGACGCACGGCTCCATCTGGCAGGACGACAAGCGCATCGACATGACCCGACCCGAGAAGCGCGGGTTCGGGATGGTCTTCCAGAACTACGCCCTGTTCCCGCACATGAGCGTCCGAAGGAACGTGGCGTTCGGCCTGGAGATGCGCAAGACCCCCTCGGCCGAGATCAAGCAGCGGGTGGCGGAGGCGATCGAGCTGGTTCACCTGGAGGATCAGGCGGACAAGCTTCCGGGCCAGCTGTCAGGTGGTCAGCAGCAGCGGGTCGCGATCGCCCGTGCAGTCGTCCTGCATCCGCCGTTGGTGCTGATGGACGAACCGTTGAGCAACCTTGACGCCAAGCTGCGTCTGGAGATGCGCACCCAGATCCGCCGGCTGCACCAGGCACTCGACCTGACAACGGTCTATGTGACCCATGATCAGGAAGAAGCGTTGAGCCTGGCCGACCGCTTGGTCGTCCTGCGACTGGGCAGGGTGCAACAGATCGGAACGCCGCGCGAGCTGTACAGCCGGCCTGCCAACGCGTTCGTTGCCGACTTCATGGGTTACCGCAACCTGCTGAAGGCACAGGTCACCGGCATCGACGGCAAGCGGGTCATCGCCAACGTGTCCGGGCTCGAGGTGCACGCCACCGGCATGAGCGATCTCGCGGTCGGTGACGCCATCATCGTCGGCGTCCGTCCCGATGACCTCAAGGTGATGGAGCCCGGCGCCACCTCGGATGGGTTGCAGGTCGACGGCATGGTCGAGGTGGTCGAGTACCAGGGCCGCGAGATAGTGGCCGAAGTACGCCTTCCCAACAGGCTCACTCTCACGGTACGCACCGACGAAGATCTCCGTCCCGGTACGCGGATCAGCATCGCGGCCGAGGCCGACAGAACGCTGGCCTTCGCTGACGACAACACGGTGACACGCGTCCCTGACCTCGGAGTGCCGGCAGAAGCGGTCGCGGGAGGCGACTCCTGATGTCGGTGGGCACGCTGCCGGCCTCGGTCATCCCGGCAGACCCGCGGGGCGCCTGGCGGCACCGGATGGCCGACCGGGGTATCGACCGGACGCTGTGGCTGCTGCTGCCCGCGGTCATCTTCGTGGTGGCCCTGTTCGTCTACCCGTTCCTCTACGGCTTGAGTCTCTCCCTCACGCCGGGCAAGGGCACCACGGGGATCTTCGGCAACTACGTCAAGTTCTTCGCCGATCCGTATTACAGCAGCACGATCTGGCTGACGCTGCGGCTGGCCATTCCGGCGACGTTGTTCAACACATTGGCAGCGGTGCCTTTTGCGTACTGGATGAGGGGCCGGTTCCCGGGTAAGCGGGCCGTCACGACAATGCTGGTCGTGCCGATCACCCTGGGCACGGTGTTGACCGCAGAAGGCCTGCTCAACTTCCTGGGCAACGCCGGCTGGCTGAACCGCTTCCTCATGCTGATTCACGTGATCAACGCCCCGCTCAAGCTCACCTACAACTATTGGGGCGTCTTCCTCTCCCTGATCCTGAGTGGATTCCCCTTCGCGTTCCTGCTGATCCTGAGCTACACGTCGGGCATCGATCCGACGTTGGAGCGAGCGGCGTCCACGTTGGGGGCATCACCGTGGCAGCGGTTCATGCGCATCACCCTGCCGCTGCTGGCTCCAGGCCTGGCCACCACATTCAGCCTTGCGTTCGTGATGGCGTTCAGTGTCTTCCCCTCGGCGCTGATGTTGGGCAATCCCCAGGGCGAGGAACACGTGATCGCGATCGCGGCATACGAACAGGCCTACACGTACTACAACTACAACTACTCCTCCGCTATCGCGATGGTGATGGGTGTTGTGGAGTTGCTGGTCATCGCGGCGGTGCAGGCCTTGCGGCGCACGTTCTACATCGGAACGACAGGAGGCAAGGGCTGATGAGTAGCGTTTCAGTCAACGACCCCGCGGTCGACAGCGTCAATCGGGGCCGCCGCACTCCGAGGATTGTGGCCACACCGACCCAGTGGATCGTATGGGGCGGGGTGATCGCCTTCATG
>PMLO01000061.1:6385-7381 GCA_003158895.1 Propionibacteriaceae bacterium | reverse complement strand
GGCGCCGATCGCCAACAACGTCGTCATGATCCTCGTCCTCGTGTTCTACGCCCTGGTCTGGGGCTCGCACACGGACACCAGCCAGCCGTTCACGACCGGCCAGCTGTGGCTGCTGGGACTCGGCTCCGTGCTCGGCATCGCTGTACAGACGGCGGTGCTCATCCCGTTCATGAACCGCATCGGCTTCCGGTACAGGCCGCGCTTCGACCTTCGGCACACGGGCCTCGGCAAGACCTTCCACCTCGCGAAGTGGACCCTCGGGTTCGTGGCGGTCAACCAGGTCGCCCTCATCGTCGTCACGAAGCTGGCCACCTCGGCGACCGCGGGAGGCGCGGGCGCCGGCGAGACCGCGTACAACAATGCCAGCCTGCTCTTCATGCTGCCCCACTCGGTGATCACCGTCGGGCTCGCGACCGCGATGCTGCCCTCACTGTCCCGGATGGCGGCGGGCAGTGACGTCGAAGGCTTCCGTACGGAGCTGATCAAGGCCATGCGGCTCGCTGTGGCCGCGCTCGTACCGGTCGCCCTCATCTTCCTGACCATGGGTGTGCCCATCGCCCGGATGACGTTCCCCAAGGGGGGCACGCTCGTCGGGTGGACGCTCGTGTTCTTCGCTATCGGGCTCGTCCCGTTCTCCGTGCAGTACCTCGTCCTCCGCGGCTTCTACGCGTTCGAGGACACGAGGTCAACGTTCACCATTCAAGTCCTCATCGCCGGCCTCAACGCGGTGTTCGCGCTCATCGGCGTCCTGCTCATCGCTCCAAACCCGAACTGGGTTGCGCCTGCCCTGGCGGGCGCGTACACGCTGGCATACGTCGTGGGCGTCGTGGTGTCGATGCGGCACTTCGCCCGGCACGTGCCAGGGATCCCCATGAACCCGCTGCTGCGTCACCTCGGGCGGATCGCGCTGGCCGCCCTGCCCGGCACCATCGTCGCGTTCCTCGTCGTCACGGCGCAGACCCGTCTCTCGACCAAGACGCTGGTCGACATCCTCGG
>PMLO01000061.1:0-6338 GCA_003158895.1 Propionibacteriaceae bacterium | reverse complement strand
GAGGAGACTGTGATGGTGCCAGACCTTCCGATCAGCCAGCCGACCGCCGGAGACCCCGAGGCGGGTCAGGACGACGTCGACGAGGGCACGCCGGTGGCTCTCGAGATCGGTGACATCCTCGGCGGTCGGTTCCGCCTCGAGGAGCAGCTCGAGATCCGCGGCTCGACATCCACGTGGCGTGCCGTAGACCAGGTGCTGTCCCGCTCCGTCCTCGTACACATCCTGTCTCCCGACAACCCGCGAGCGCCGGAGATCATCGACACCGCGCGCCAAGCCGCTCGTGCGACCGACTCCCGGTTCCTGCGCGTGCTCGACGCGGTCACCGACGCCCAAGTCTCGTACATCGTCTGCGAGTGGGCCGAAGGGATGGAGCTCGAGCAGCTCCTCGCCTCGGGACCACTCACGGCGCTGGAGTCGGCATGGCTCGTACGTGAGTTGGCTGATGCCCTCTCGGCGATGCATGCGCAAGGGCTGTACCACACGCGCCTCACGCCCGACGCGGTTGTCATCTCGACGGCCGGAAACGTGAAGATCAACGGCTTCCTCATCGACGCCGCGCTCCATCCGCGGACCAGTGTCCCGGTGGTCGCGGGCACGGAGACCGACGATGTCGAGTCGCTCGGCAAGCTCCTGTACGCGACGTTGGCGTCGCGGTGGCCCGGTGGTCCCGGCTTCGGCCTGGCCGCCGCGCCCACGGACGGACAAGGGCTCACGCTGTCGCCGTCGAAGGTACGAGCTGGGGTGTCGCCGACGCTCGACCGGATCACCGCTGACGTACTGGCCGGCCGGATCACGTCCTCAGCGCAGCTGACGACGTCCCTGACGACCGTCCTGGGCTCGGCCGACGCGAGCCCCGACCTGGCCCACCGGGTCCGGTTCCCCATGGTCCGCGACGCCGCGCAGGCCGCCGATTTCGAGGCGACCGCGGTGGTGCCGGTCACTCCTGGCGCCTCTGGCCCTGACTCGAAGTCGCCGCTCATCCTGCCCGAGAGTACGAAGGCCCAGCAGAGCCCACAACGCATGCTCTTGGTGACCGGCATCCTCGTCGCGGTCGTCGTCCTCGCGCTGATCATCGGTCTCGTCACCGTCTTCAACCGCAAGCACGACGCCGCGGGCGGCGCCTCGACCGCGGCCGGCGCCAGTGCCTCGGGGGCGAAGACCGGGGTCAAGGTGTACCCGATCGCAGGCGCCAAGGACTTCGATCCTGTCGCCGATGGCGGCAACGGCGAAGAGAACCCGGCCCAGCTCCCGCTCGCGTACGACGGGAAGACCGACACGGCCTGGACCACCCTGGTGTACAAGGGCACGGCGAAGCTCGGCGGACTCAAGAAGGGCGTCGGCTACATCATCGACCTCGGCCAGCCGGTGAGCGTCGGCACGGTGTCGCTCGTCATGGTCGGCCAGCCGACCGGCCTGGAACTGCGGGTCCCGGCAGGGGATCCCAAGACCGTGACCTCGCCACCCATGACCAGCGCGACCCAGTGGACGGTGATCGCGACCAATGCAGCCGCGGGCACCAGCGTGGACCTGTCGCCGACCAAGCCGGTGACGACGCAGTTCGTCATGGTCTACATCACCTCGCTGCCGGCGGTCACCGGCGGCTTCAAGGCAGGGATCGCGGAGGTGACGGTGAAGGCATGAACACCCTTGAGACCACAGATGCCGACCTNNGCCGACGCGTTGCAGGAGGCTCTGATCTCGGCGTCACGGCGGGCGCGTCAGTACCGGGGCGACGCGGCCGTACTGACGTGGCTGCACCGCATCGTCATCAATGCGTGTCTGGACCGGTTGCGGCGCAACAAGGTACGGGCGACGGTTCCGTTGCCCGACGATCTCGACCGGGAGCCGGCGTTGGTGGCCCGCGACGATCCGGAGCGCGAGGTGGCGCTCGTGGAGATGCGCCGGGACGTCATCGCGGCGCTGCGGCAGCTCAACGCCGACCAGCGGGCCGCTCTCGTCCTGGTCGACATGGAGGGCTACTCCGTCGACGAGGCGTCAGAGATCCTCGGCTGCGCGCCGGGCACGATCAAGTCGCGGTGTTCGCGCGGTCGGGCCCGGCTCGCGCCGCTGCTCGCGCACGTGAGCCTGCCATGAGCCTGATGCCGGGCGGCGACCCCCGCTACGACATCGGCCGTACCGGTTCGCCCGTCTGGGCGCGGCGGGACGACGGACCGATGAACACGTACGTGCCGGGGCCGCTCTCGAGCGAGCCGCTGCAGAGCTCGTACCACTCGGGGATGCGCCTGGGGATCTCCGGCGTCATCTTCGCGGTGATCATCGTGTTCGTCGTGGCCAACGGTCAGGCGGGCGTCCTCGGGTCGGTGCTGATCCTCATCGGGCTGTGGGTGCTGTACGTGGTGCCCGCGTGGCTGCGGGGGCGCATCGGGCTGCGCGTCGACGGCTCGCGCTGCGCGGTGCACGGCTGGTTCCGTGAGGTCGAGTTCGACGGTGCGGATGTTGCGAAGGTGCAGTTCGTGTTCGGCGGACGCAGCCCCGATGTACGGCTGGTGCTCCGTGACGGCCGCAAGGTGCTCGTGGTCGCGTCGAGGCTGGAGAAGGGACACTCGACCCTGTACGAGTGGCTGCGCCGGTACGCGCCGGAGGCGGACTACGACAAGCGGGCTCTGGACCTGCGGGACACGTTGGTGAACCGAGGTCTCATGGGAGCCCCCGGCGACCCCTGGGACGAGTACGGCAGGGTTGGACCCGCTCCTGCCGAGCCGGGAACCACCTCGGACATCGAGCCGTCGGACACGATGAAGACGTCACAGCCCCCTGAGGCGAAGGCACCGGACTCCACAGAGACAAGGACCGATGATGACGAGCAAGCCTGAGGACCTGGCGGCCAGGGCGGCCGCCGCCGCTGCTGCCGGTACTCATGAGATCGCGAACGCCGCGGGCCCCCACCCCACCTTGGACGAGGTCTCGGACGCGACGTTCGGGCTCCCCGACGAGGAACGCGCTGCGGAGATCCTGGACCACGCGGAGGCGTGCGACGTGTGCGCCCAGCACGTGACGGAGCTGGAATCGGTCGTTGAGCTGGCACAGTTCACGTACCCGGACCCGATGCCGCCGGCGGTCGAAGCCGAGCTGATGGCTGCGCTGGCGGCCGAAGCGGTGGGCCGTACGCACCACGCGCTCCCCTCTGTCGAGTCCCCGGATGTCGCCGTGACACCCACGGATCTGGCGGACCTGTCCGACTGAGGTTCCGGAGTTGAGCCACCCGGATGCCCTGCTGTAGCGTGGACCCTCGCGCGGGCCTATAGCTCAGACGGTTAGAGCGCTGCCCTGATAAGGCAGAGGTCACTGGTTCAAGTCCAGTTAGGCCCACCAGGTAAACCCTCGTCGCACTAGGGACGGGGGTTTTCTGGTTTCCGCGCGGGGTAACTTTGGGGTAACTACGAGGTTGCCGATCCACTCCCGCAGCGAGACCCGCCCTGCAGCCGCACGTCGAAACGGAGCTCACGATCGATCAGTCGATCGCTCATCGGCGGCACCACACGTGCCCCCGCTGGTAGTCGCACGTCGGCGAGCCCGACGCCTTCCCAGTCCGTGGCCGCCTGAATGTCTCCGCGTGAGTGTCCATGGAGACTCCTTGGCTTCGCTTCTGGATGGTGATGGCATCTGGAAGGGCAGGGTGGCATGGACGCTCCTGATGGTTTGGGGTTCGCGTGGGGCCACGTGCGCAACGCGACCGCCGCGTTCTTGGCGGTCGATGATCCGTCGAGTGAGTGCGTGTTCCTGGCGGCCGAGTGTCTGGACCTGGAAGGTTTGTTCACCGAGCTTGGGGCAGCGCCCGAGCTCGTCGACGAGGGTTTGGATGCTGCCGGGTCGCTGGGCCGGGCCTCCGCCCTGTTGCAGGAGATCAGGCCGGTTGTCCCGCAAGCGGTGTGGGTTGCGGTGGAGTCGCTGCGGGCGAGGGCAGCCCGATGATCGCGACGGTGGGATCGCTTCTGGACGGCGCTCACGTCCGAGCGTGGGGGCTGTGCTCGCAAGTCACGGATTCGCCTGCCGATGGGATGAACGAAGACCGGGCCGCGGCGCTGCTGGCGGCGTGGCCGAAGTTGGCGTCGGCCACCTTGCGAGCTCTGGAAGCGGTGCCAGTCGAGCCGGCCTGGTTGGACGACACCGCAGCCGTTCGTCAGGTGCTGGTCGAGGTCGTCGTGGCCAGCCGCGGCTGGCAGGCAGTCAGCGTCCAGCCGCAGAGCGACGACCCGGCTCCGAATGGGGACGTTCTCGCGATCGCCAGGCGGATCGGGTTGATCGCTGACCTGTTGTCGGGGCAGCCGGCCGCCAGCACTGACGTCGATCGCGCTGCCGTGGTGGGGTTGCAGGCGAACTTGCTGGCGCCGGTGCATGCGGTGGCTGTGGCCACGATGGCCGCTCTGGATGACCAGGCTGGCCTCCAGACGGCCCGACAGTTGGTCCGCGAGGTGATGGTCCGCACAAAGCGGTATGCCGTCATGCCAACGTTCGAACGCACCGGTCGTTACGAGGACGTCGCCGCCCCGGCACCGGGCGAACCATCGTTGGACGGGGCCATCGCCGAGTGGGTGCGGGCGACTGTGGCCTCGTTGACGTCGCCGCAACGGGTGACCGGGACGGCGCTGCAGGTCGCGGCAGGAGACGCGATGATCCTGATTGCCTCAGCGGCCACGGTGTGCCGAGCCGCCACACAACTGGGCCATGTCGATGCGGACGCGGCAGCCAAAGGCCTGGCGGCACTCGCCCCCGCACACGAGGCGTGGCGTGCCTCCGCGCGCTGGCCCAGCACGGTGTACCTCGGCGGCGTCCGAGACGTGGAGCAGGCGGACGCCTCGCGCCAACTGCGGCAGGTGGTCACCGACTCGTTGCGCCGGGGCGGGGACTGGCTTCCCGCAGAGGCGATCGCGGACCGTCTGGATGTCTCTACGCTTGTGGCCACAATGCGCCGCGGCATGCATGCGGTCGGGAATGTCGGGTTGGCGCACTTCCAGGCAATCGAGAACCTGGTCCGCGGCCGCGGCCAGCTGTGGATCGCCGCCAACGCAATCACCCAGCCGGCGTACTGGGGCTCGGCAACGATCGAGGCCGCATGCCGCAAGGGCTGGTTACCAATGCCCCGCGAAGAAGGCGCCGGCATCGAACTGCTCGCGGCCGCACGCGAAGCCCTCACCAAATCGACCGTCGCCTTGGCTGCCCTTGACGCCACCGCCGCTGCGCCGCCAACCAATGATCGTGGCAGCGGAGGCACCCTGTTGTGGGAGCAGGGGCGGGTCGTCGCCAATGGTGCGGTGGAGCATTCCGTGCTGTTCGAGACAATGCGTCCGTCGCCGTCGGCCGGAGCTGAGGCGGAGCGCCGGGCTCCCATTCCGCTCGGCAGGTCGACCGGGATGGGACCGCGCCGGTGAGGTCGCCAACCGGCTGTCAGGGGACGGGCGCCCGTCCCAGAGGGGGGCGTCGAACAAGCTGTTCGCACCGTCGGGACCGTCTAGGGCGAGCGACCGAACGGCTTCGGAAGAACTCCCTGAGGACAAGTTCCTGAACCGTAGAACACTTGTATCCCTCGCCGACGGCGCTTAGCCTGACGCCACAACGCAAGAGAACACCCCGAATCGAGCCGGCCCGCGCCCCGGCGTCAGCCCCCTCGGATGAACCGAAANNCGCCGGTCTCCTGCTGCTGGCCTTGACGATCGCCACGACCGTCACCGCCTGCACAGCCACGCCAACCCCCGCCACCACCGTCTCTGCGACGCCGACACTGACACCGAGCCAGACGACAATGTCGCCAGCCGACCAAGATCTCACCAAGGCCAAGGCTGCCGTCGTGAAGCTCTGGCAGGTGGTTGACGGACTTACGAACGATCCCAAATCGTCCATCCAGGACTTGGACGCCGTGGCCTCCGGCCAGGTTCTTACGATGTTTCAAGAGAACCTTGGGACGTATCGCGCTCAGGGTTGGACCGGGTCAGGCAATGCGATCGTTGAGAATCCGACGGCCGAGTTGGCTGGCACGAACGCCCAGGGGTTGACCACCTGGACGGTCACTGCCTGCGTGGATCGAAGCCACACGACCCTTGTCGACGCCTCCGGAAAATCGGCGCAATTGCCGCCTTACCGCATCATCCACAGCTCGACGGTTGTTCAGCGCTCGGGCCTCTTCAAGGTCGAGCAGGATCAGGCCACCGGAACATGTTGAGGCGCGGACTGGTCACGATCATCGTGGCGATCGGCTGCCTTCTGTGCGGCTCTCCTGCGGCCCGCGCCGACGGTCCGCCTGTGGACTGCGGCCCGGGCGCACAGTGGGACGGATCGACCTGCCGCATCACGGTGAGCAGCCCCGGGCAAGGTGGCGGGAG
>PMLO01000179.1:7762-8758 GCA_003158895.1 Propionibacteriaceae bacterium | reverse complement strand
ACGTGGGGTTGCCCGCCGATGCCGTCGGGCCGGCAGTGGAGTACGCCGAGGGCAAGCAGGTGGCGCAAGCCGCCACCGAACGACTGGTCACCAAGCTTCTCGCCGAGGGACTGCCCGGGCGTGTGAAGGCCGCCGTGGTGACGCGCCTCATCCGTACGATCCGCGGCGGCTTCGGAGGCCGCGAAACCCCGAAGTTCACGATCGTCCGCGTGTACGGGCTGGTTCGCGACGCCCTGCTCGAGTCGGGACGCGACCTGGTCGAAGCAGGCCGCCTCGACGACCCGTACGACGTCATGTACTGCCACCTCGGCGACCTGATGCAGGCGTGGTCCTTGCCGGTTGGCGACCTGAAGCGGAGGGTCGCGGCGAACAAGGAGGCGTACGGGCGGGAGGCGCGGCGACGCCAGATCCCGCGGCTGCTGCTCGGCGACGGCCGTACGTTCTACGAGGGCATGGCCGACCAGGACGGCGACCTCATGGGCTCACCAGTCTCGCCGGGCGTCGTCGAAGGACGCGTACGGGTGGTGCTCACGCCGGCGACCGCCGGGCTGGAGCAGGGCGAGATCCTCGTCTGTCCCGGTACGGATCCGGCCTGGACCCCTCTCTTCCTCACCGCCGGCGGCCTCATCACTGAGGTCGGCGGCCTCATGACCCACGGCGCGGTCGTGGCCCGCGAGTACGGCCTGCCCGCCGTCGTGGGCGTCCACGCCGCCACCGAGCGCCTCGTCACCGGCCAGCTCATCCGTCTCGACGGCAGCACCGGCCACATCACGGTGCTGGAGGACTGATCGTCGCATCAGTCGGAGCAGGGCGGGCTCGCGATCGGCTGACTTACTCCGTAACGGGACCCACGTAGCGCGTGCGCAGCGCGCGGGCGTCGATGGCTGTACGAACGGTGGCCAAGGCCACCTCGATTCCTATGCGCCCGACGAGGATGAAGAACAGTGCGGGGATCCAACCGAGGATGAGGATTGCGATTCCTACCGGCGGCATCAC
>PMLO01000179.1:666-7747 GCA_003158895.1 Propionibacteriaceae bacterium | reverse complement strand
CCTCCGCCGGTGCCACCACCGCCGTTCCCTCCATGGGTCCGGTTCTGCCAGCCCGGCAGGAGCTGCTGGGCGTAGAGAGGCTGTGGCGGCGGGTACATCCCAGGGGGCAGGTTGGTCATGTAGGCATCGTGGCGGACGTGAGGCCGCGGGCGTGGGTTCCTGAAGAGCCCCTCACCACATGAGGCGTGCGACTGCAGCTTTCCAGGTGAAGGCACTTGCCTTACACTGAACCAGTGAAGTCATTAGCCTTCAGGTACGTGGTCATTGCGGACCAGGTCGACAGCCGTACCGCGTCGGACCGGGTCCCGTTGGCGCTCGAGGCGCTGTCGGGGGTCGGGATGCTGCTGCCGTACGAGCGGACGGCCGGCGACGAGATCCAGGGGCTCGCCGGCACAGGACAGGCTGTGGTGACCTCGATCACCGCACTGACAAGGCTCGACGGCTGGCGGATCGGCGTCGGCGTGGGACTCGTCGACGAGCCGCTGCCCGAGTCCACGCGCGCGGCCCGAGGCGATGCCTACCTCGCTGCTCGTACGGCCATCGGAACCGCCCGCCGGAGCCCTGTCGCGCTGTCCCTCGTGGCCGGAGACAGTGTCAGAGCAGACGCGTACGGTGATGTCGTCGAGGACGCGGAGACGGCGCTGTGGCTTCTCCGCTCGACGCTCGCGCGGCGGAGCCGGGAAGGATGGGAGCTCATGGACCTGCTCGACCAGCGCCTCACGAACGCCCAGGCCGCCGAGCGGCTCGGCATCAGCCCGTCCGCGGTGAGCCAACGGCTGGCACGAGCGGCACGTACGGAGTCGGAGCGGGCCACGCGACTCGCGACCCGCCTCCTTGACCGGCTGGTGGAGGTGCCCGCGTGATCCTCAAGATCCTCGTCGTCGCCGTCATCGGCGCTGCCGTCACCTGGGGCGGCAGCCCTCTCGTACGGCTCCTCTTCCGTCTCGCCGACAAGGCCGAGGGCCCGCGCGCCATCGCGGCCGGACCCGGTTTTCAGGTGTCGGAATCGTCAGCGCTCGATGTCCGTCACGACGACGCCCAGGACGGCCCGATCCAGGCAGCGGCCAGTCAGCTGCGCGGCGGGTTCTGGATCGGGCTGCTCGAGCGGTTGGCCATCTTCGCGACGATCATGGCGGGGTACGGAGGCGGGCTGATCGTCATCCTCGGCGTGAAGAGCCTGGCTCGCTACCCCGAGCTGCGAGCGGAGGATCGTCGCGGCGCCGCGGAGAGGTTCATCATCGGCACGTTCGCGAGCTCNNGCGGGCGGCGTGGAGCGGCGGTTCTCGACGCCGGCGAGTCCCCAGCGGACAGCGGCCGTGCCGAAACGGCCCAGGCCTGAGGCGATCGGCACGACACGATCCGGCAGGGAGATTCCCAGCATCTCGCGCACCCAGTCGGGCAGGATCGCCACCGCGCCGTTCGCGAGCAGCTGGTAGCCGGGGCGGGCGACACCGGGCACGGGCGGCGTACGGAGCAGGAAGTCCACGGTGTCGAGGGCCTCGGGACTCACCTCGAGCTGCGGCCGCATGGAGTCGATGAGCGCCCTCAATTCGGCGACCGAGCACGGAGGGTCGGGAACGCCGAGCTTGGCGGCGGGTAGGCCCGCCTGCTCCACGTACAGATCGGCTTCGGTGTCCGACAGCGGCTTCGCTCCGTACGCCTGATGCGCCCAGAGGAACGCCTGGATCTCGGCGGCGTGCACCCACGTCAGCAGGTTCGGGTCGGAGGCACGATAGGGACGATCGCGATAGTCCTTGCCGCGCACCTGCTCGTGCCGCTCTCTGACGCGGCCGATCATCGCCTCAGCGTCCGGGATCGTCGCGTACGTGGTGATCGCGATGTAGTCGCTCGTGCGCTTGAGCCGCCCCCATGGGTCGTTGCGATAGCCGGAGTGGCCCGCGACGCCCGCCATCGCCAACGGGTGGAGCGTCTGCATAAGTAGCGCGGCGATGCCGCCGGGGAACATCGAGGCATCCTCATGTACGCGCCACACCGGGTCGGTGGGCGTGAACCACCGAGGACCCGGGGTCCCCCAGATCTGTACGGCGCGCTCAGCCGCGTCCGATCCCGCCACACGCGATCGTACGGACTCGCCGAACGCGCGCTGTACGCGCCGAAGCACCATGCGTTTCAGCGTACGTGGCGACGCGAGCCCCTCGAGGTCAGTGGCGGGGAGCCCGGTGCGTCACCCGTGACGGACGCGCCGATCAGGCCGCGACGGACCGTTCAATCTGAACGATGAGCCCGTACTGGGGGCTCATGCCGCGCCACCTGAGGCGTCCGTGGAGCGAAGGGAGAGTGGTGAAGGCGACGGGGCGGAATGCGCGCTGGGCCTCGTCCAGCGAACAGAACCGGCCGACCTGGCGGAGGACGTCGGAATCCTGTTCGACTGGCCACGGCTTTCCGGCGTATGCGATGAATGGCGTACTCATGGGGGCGTCCACCTCCTCCAAAGAGGTCTGGAGAGCCGACAATCATCTGTCCGGCCCTCGGTGATCTCATCCTCACGCAGACCGACAATCACCACAAGAGTCAGTTGAGAGTTGACCGTTTCAATGAGCAAGCTCATTGCCTCCCCATAGACTTGGCGGGGAACGACAGGGAGAAAGGTCGACGGATGTCCGACGACACCGCTGGTCCCCCTGTACCCACTGGTCCCGTCACCCTCTCGAAGGCATTGGCCACCGACGGCGTACGCCGCGTGGTCCTCACCGTCTCGTACCTCTTCTGCCTGGTCGGCGCTTTGGCCGCCTTCGGGGTGATCGATGACCAACCTCCCTCCTTGTCCGCAGTCCTGTTGCCGACCGCGTCGTTGCTGGCCCCGGCTCTCGAGGGGGACGGTCTGTGGTGGGTCGTGATGGTCGGGCTGGGGATCTACGCGGCGTGGATGTGGCTGCCTACGAACGCAGACGAGGCCCGAGGCCGAGCGGTCGCCTACCCGGCCTCCGCCGCGATGGGGCTGCTCGGGGTGTGGTTCTTCGTCGTACGGAGCGGCGACATCGTCATCGGGGCGTTCGCGGCGCTGGCGGTCGTCGCGGCGCTGATCAGGACTCTGTACGTCGCCGACAGGGTTCCCAGTCACCACTTCCTCGACCGCCTGTTCACCCAGCTTGGCGTGGCGGTGACGTTGGGATGGATGTCGGTCCTCACCGCCGACCTGTTTGCCGCCGCACTCGCCGCCCACCACGTACGGGCCATCTGGATCTCCGCCGAGACGTGGGGAATCCTCGCCACCACGGCTCTGCTCGGGTTCGGGATGGCGCTGCTGCGCTACCTGCCCGGCCGCCTGTATATCGCGAGCGCGATGGCGTGGGGCTTCGTCTGGATCGCGTACGCAAGGGTGCTGGGCCAGCCGAAGGCGTACGGCGTCGCGGTCGTTGCCCTCGTCAGCGCCCTGCTCGTCCTCATCGCGGGTGTCGCAGTGTTCCTCTGGGCACGCGGGCGCGTGCGCGAGAGGGTCAGCTGATCCACCCATGACAAAACCCCCCGACCCTCGAAGGGGTCCAGGGGGTTCGTCCGGCCGGCCTCACAGCGGCCGGGACTGTGGGGTCACGGCTGCTGGATGGCCGAGATCTCGATGTCGAGGGTGACCTTCTCGCTCACGAGGACGCCGCCGGTCTCGAGCGCAGCGTTCCAGATGATGCCGTAGTCCTTGCGGTTGATCGTGGCCTCGCCCTCGAAGCCGGACCGCACGTTGCCGAACGGGTCCTTCGCGTTGCCGACGTACGAGAACGGGATCGTGATCGGGTGCGTCTGGTTCTTGATGGTGAGGTTGCCCGTGAGGTCGAAGGAGTCCGGGCCGGTGACGTTGACGCCTGTCGAGGCGAAGGTCAGGGTCGGGTAGGACTCGACATCGAGGAAGTCGCCACTCTTGACGTGGTCGTCGCGCATCTGCACGCCGCTGTCGAAGCTGGCGGCCTGGATGGTGACGTTGACGTTCGAGGCGGTGGGATCGTCGCCGTTGAGCAGGGCGGTGCCCTCGAACTGCGAGAAGCCGCCGCGGACCTTGGTAACCATGGCGTAACGAGCGCTGAAGCCGATGCGCGAGTGGGCGGCATCGAGGACGTACGTGCCCTTGAGGTCTGTGAGGCTGGACATATGGTGGAACCTTCCGATTAGTTGATGTTTCAACTATAGCGCGCCGCCCCTCGATACGCAAGACTCAGCATGTGAACGTTGCGCAGGACCGGTTGAGCGGCACCTTCTACTCCCTGTACTACCAGGGATTCGCGCGCGTCGCTGCCTGCGCGGTGCCCGTCGCGCTCGCGGATCCGCCCGCCAACGCAGCCACCGTCATCGCGGCTGCCCGCGAGTGCAGCGAACAGGGCGTCGCCGTGGCCGTGTTCCCCGAGCTCTGCCTCAGTGGGTACGCGATCGACGACCTGCTGCTCCAGGACCCGCTGCTCGACGCGGTGCGGGACGCGGTCGAGACCGTATGCGCGGCCACCGCGGACCTGCTGCCGGTCGTCGTGGTCGGGGCGCCGCTGCTCACCGGCAACCGCCTGTACAACTGTGCCGTCGTCATCCACCGGGGCAGTGTCCTCGGCGTCGTGCCGAAGTCGTACCTCCCCAACTACCGCGAGTTCTACGAGAAGCGCCACTTCGCGCTCGGCGCCGAGGTCGGCCCGTACAGCCAGATCGAGATCGGTGACACACGCGTACCGTTCGGCTCCCGCCTGCTGTTCGAGGCCGCCGACGTCGCCGGGCTCACGTTGCACGTCGAGGTGTGCGAAGACATGTGGGTGCCGGTACCCCCGTCGGCACAGGCCGCGCTTGCCGGCGCGACCGTGCTGGCGAACCTGTCCGGCTCGCCGATCACTGTGACGAAGGCGTCCGAGCGGTCACTGCTGTGCCAGAGCGCGTCGGCACGTTGCCTCGCCGCGTACGTGTTCGCCGCCGCCGGCGAGGGCGAGTCCTCGACCGACCTGTCCTGGGACGGGCAGACGATGGTGTACGAGTGCGGCGACCTGCTCGCCGAGACCGAGCGCTTCCCGGAAGGCGTGAGGTACTCGATCGCCGACATCGACCTCGACCGCATCCGGCAGGACCGCCTCCGCCAGGGCTCGTTCGACGACAACCGGATCGCGGAGGGGCTTGACGACTACGAGACAATCCCGTTCACGCTGAATGCGCCGGTCCGCGCCCTCGGCCTGAAGCGGTCCGTCGATCGGTACCCGTTCGTCCCGAACGACCCCGACCGCCTCGCGCTCGACTGCTATGAGGCGTACTCGATCCAGGTCTTCGGCCTCGAGCAGCGCCTGCGGGCCATCGGGCACCCGAAGGTCGTCATCGGTGTCTCAGGCGGCCTCGACTCGACCCACGCGCTGATCGTCGCCGCGCGTGCGATGGACCGGCTCGGGCGGCCGCGCTCGGACATCCTTGCGTTCACGCTGCCGGGCTTCGCCACGAGCGACCACACGAAGAGCAACGCGACGGCGCTTGCGACCTCGCTAGGAGTGACGTTCGAGGAGATCTCGATCGTGCCGCTGGCGACGCGGATGCTGCAGGATCTCGGGCACCCTTTCGCCGACGGGCATCCCACCTACGACGTGACGTTCGAGAACGTACAGGCGGGGCTGCGTACCGACATCCTGTTCCGTGCCGCGAACCAGCGCGGCGGCATCGTGCTGGGCACGGGCGACCTGTCCGAGCTGGCGCTCGGGTGGTGCACGTATGGCGTCGGCGACCAGATGAGCCACTACACGGTGAACTCGGGCGTGCCGAAGACGCTCATCCAGCACCTCATCCGCTGGGTGATCAGCGAGGGGATGTTCGCCGACGACGTCAACGCGACGCTGCGCAGCATCCTCGACACCGAGATCACGCCCGAGCTCGTACCGACCGGTGAGGACGGGGCGCCGCAGTCCACCCAGGCGACCGTCGGCCCGTACAACCTGCAGGACTTCTCGCTGTACTACACGCTGCGGTACGGGTTCAGGCCGCGCAAGATCGCGTACCTCGCCTGGAACGCGTGGCACGACGCGACGTACGGGCCGTGGCCGGCCGGGATCCGTGAGGACGAGAAGGTGGCGTACGAGCTGTCCGAGATCCGCGGCTGGCTCGAGGTGTTCTTGCACCGCTTCTTCGGGTTCTCGCAGTTCAAGCGCTCGGCGCTGCCGAACGGGCCGAAGGTCGTCGCCGGCGGCTCCCTCTCCCCGCGCGGGGACTGGCGTGCCCCCTCGGACGGCAACGCCCGCATCTGGCTCGCAGACCTGGAGAACATCCCGACGGAGTAGACCNNAATCTTCGATCTTTGCTAGAGAGCCGGATAGTGTCCGGACATGGACCCGATCCAGAACCCGTACGCACCTGGGGCAGGGCAGCGGCCGCCCGAGCTGGCGGGGCGCGACGACCAGCTGCGCCAGTTCGATGTCGTGCTCGAGCGGATCGCCCGAGGCCGTCCAGAGCGCTCGATGGTGCTCACCGGACTGCGGGGCGTCGGCAAGACCGTGCTGCTCAACGCGATGCGGTCGGCGGCGGTACGGGCGGGCTGGGGTACGGGCAAGTTCGAGGCCCGGCCGGACCAGAGCGTGCGGCGCCCGATCGGTGCCGCCCTACACATGGCCGTACGAGAGCTGGCGCATCCCGATCCTGTACCGGTGCTGGGCGCACTCAAGGCTTTCGTCGAGCGTGACTCGCCGAAGGGATCCAAGCTCGCCGACCGTTGGCAGCCCGGCATCATCGCGCCGACCGTCACCGGACGAGCCGACTCCGGCGACATCGAGATCGACCTCGTGGAGCTGCTCGTCGACATCGCGGGCCTCGCCGCCGACGTCGGAAGGGGCGTCGCGCTGTGCATCGACGAGATGCAGGACCTCGGGCCGGCGGATGTGTCCGCCGTGTGCGCGGCCGTCCACGAGCTCGGCCAGCAGGGGCTGCCGCTGGTGATCGTCGGCGCCGGCCTGCCGCACCTTCCGGCCGTGCTGTCGGCCTCGAAGTCGTACTCCGAACGGCTGTTCCGCTACCAGCTCGTCGACCGACTGCCGCGCGACGCGGCCGACCAGGCGCTGGTCGCGCCCGCCACCGATGAGGGCGTCGAGTGGGCGCCGGAGGCGCTCGCTGCGATGTACGAGGTGACGGG
>PMLO01000179.1:0-583 GCA_003158895.1 Propionibacteriaceae bacterium | reverse complement strand
ATGGCGGACGCGGATGCGGATGCGCTCGGTTCGGTGTCGACGGCCGAGGTCGCCCGAGTCCTGGGCCGTACCCCTCAGTCCCTCTCCCCGGCGCGGGACGCGCTCCTCAAGAAGGGTCTCGTCTACTCCGGCGAACGCGGCCGCGTCGCCTTCACCGTCCCCCATTTCGGGCGGTACCTCAAGACCGTCGGCTGATGCAGGTCGTGCCCATGATCATGAATAACTCGCGGACCTGACCTACTAGTTATCCTCAGGGCCGCTTGCACGGCGCATTTGGGTTCCTCGACGCGTGACGCATGTGTACCCCCACGCCCCGGGCTCTGCTGTCCCAACCCATCGCCCGCGCCGATCCGCTCGCCTCCGGCGTCTCCGCGCGGATGCTCAGGACACGGCTCGAGGGTGGCGATCTCGTACAGGTCCGGCGCGGTGTGTACGTGCGCGTCGACGCCTGGCCGGCGGATACCAAGGGCCGCCACATTCGTCATGGCGCGCTCTGGAACGGGTGGCGAGGGATCGGAAGGACCCGGCGTCAGTCGCCGTGCGGCTCCGGCTGTACGACGACGCCCTTCCAGAAGGCGATGCG
>PMLO01000181.1 GCA_003158895.1 Propionibacteriaceae bacterium | reverse complement strand
CCGACGGAGACGGGGATCGACACGACGGCGATGATCGTCAGGATCGGCGACACCGTGAGCATCATGATGAGCACGCCGACCACCGTGAGCAGGCTGGTCAACAGCTGCGACAGCGTCTGCTGCAGGCTCTGCGACACGTTGTCGATGTCGTTCGTCACGCGGCTGAGCAGCTCTCCACGCGGCTGCTTGTCGAAGTACGACAAGGGCAGTCGCTCGAGCTTCGTAGCCACCTGGCGACGCATCTCGTACACGGTCTTCTGCACGACGCTGTTGAGGATCCAGCCGTTGGTCCACATGAGGATCGCGCCGACCGCGTACAGGCCGACGGCGAGCATCAGCCACTTGAACAGGTCGTCGAAGACGATGCCCTGGCCCGGTACGACGTGCATGCCGCCCAGCATGTCGGCGAGCTGGCCCTGCCCCTTGGCGCGGAGCGCGGCAATGATGGTCGGGATCGGGACACCCGCCGGCAGCTGCTTGCCGACGACGCCGGCGAAAATCACGTCCGTGGCCTTGCCGAGGACCTTGGGGCCCAGGACGTTGAAGGTGACACCGAGGGCGGCGACGATGACGACGATCGTGACCGCCACCTTCTGCGGACCCAGGTAGCCGACGAGGCGCTTCAGCGATGGAAGGAAGTTGATGGCCTTCTCCCCCGCTCCACCACCCATATGTCCGCCCATGGGACCGCGGCCCCGGCGCTGTGGGCCGTACTTCGGTCGCTCGTTGGCGACCACCGGCTTGTTCTCGTCGGTGGTGGCGTCCGTCGGGACGTCGGTTTCGGTGGTCATGCGGCTTCCTCCACGCTCAGCTGGGAATCGACGATCTCGGCGTACGTCTCGCAGGTCAGCAGCAGCTCGTCATGGCTGCCCTGCCCGACGATGCGGCCCGCCTCGAGGACGATGATGTCGTCGGCGTCCCGGATCGTCGAGACCCGCTGAGCGACGATCAGAACCGCCGACTCCCTGGTCTCCGCGACGAGCGCCGCACGCAGCTTGGCGTCAGTGGTCACGTCGAGGGCCGAGAACGAGTCGTCGAAGATATAGATGTCAGGTCGTTTGACCAGCGCTCTCGCGATGGACAGCCGTTGCCGTTGTCCGCCGGACACGTTCGTACCGCCCTGGGCGATCGGCGCGTCGAGCTGGCCGTCCATCTCGCGGACGAAGTCTGTCGCCTGCGCCACCTCGAGCGCGTGCCACAGCTCCTCGTCGGTGGCGTCCGGCTTGCCGAAGCGCAGGTTGCTGGCGACGGTGCCGGTGAACAGGTACGGCTTCTGCGGGACGAGCCCGATCCGGTTCCACAGGATCTCGGGGTCGAGCTTCCGTACGTCAACGCCGTCGACCTCGACCGTGCCGCCTGTCGCGTCGTACAGGCGAGGGACCAGGTTGACCAGGGTCGACTTGCCGGAGCCCGTCGAGCCGATGACCGCCGTCATGGTGCCGGGGCGGATGTCGAACGTGAGGTCACTCAAGACCGGGTCCTCGGCGCCCGGGTATGTGAACGTGACGTCGGTGAGCCGTACGTCGCCGACCGTGGCGATCTGCATGACCGGGTTCTTCGGCGGTACGACGGTGGAGTCGGTGTCGAGGACCTCCATGATGCGCTCGGCACAGACGGCCGCACGCGGCACCATGATGACCATCATCGTGGCCATCATCACGCTCATGAGGATCTGCATCAGGTAGGTGATGAACGCGGTCATCTGGCCGACCTGGATGTTGCCAGCGTCGATCTGCTGCGAGCCCACCCACAGCACGGCGACGGTCGACACGTTGAGGATCATCATGACGATCGGGAACATCGTGGCCATCGCGCGGCCGACGGTGAGCGCGGTCTTGGTGACGTCACGGTTGGCGACAGCGAAGCGGTCGCGCTCGTACGGCTCACGGACGAAGGCACGTACGACGCGGATGCCGGAGATCTGCTCGCGCAGCACCCGGTTGATGGCGTCGATCCGCTTTTGCATGGACGCGAAGACCGGGCCCATGAATGCCATGAGCGTCCCGATGAGTGCGCCCAGGACGACGACCGCGATGAGGACGATCCACGACATCGTCAGGTCGGTACGAAGGGCCATGATGACGCCGCCGATCATCGTGATCGGCGCGCCCAGGATCATGATGCAGGTCATCAGCACGAGCTGCTGTACCTGCTGGACGTCGTTCGTCGTACGCGTGATCAGCGACGGAGCGCCGAACTGGTTCACCTCACGCGAGGAGAACGAGAGCACGTTGTCGAAGACCGCAGCGCGGGTGTCGCGACCGAAGGACATCGCGAGCCGCGCCCCGAAGAACGCTGCTCCGACCTGCGAGAACACCTGGATCAGCGAGATGCCCAGCATGTAGGCGCCATGTACCCAGATGTAGTGGGTGTCGCCCTTGGCGACACCGTTGTCGATGATGTCGGCGTTGAGCGTCGGCAGCTCGAGGCTGGCAAAGGTGGCCATCGCCTGGAGCAGCACGACGATGAAGAGCTGCGTCAGGTACGGCTTGAGCCCTCTCTTCAATAGCCGGTTCATTGCATTGCTAGACATGCATGCTCCTTCACGAGCGCGTGTACGAGGAGGTTGGTGAAGATCGAGGGGTCGCGGAACTTGTTGACCATTGGAAGGCTGCTGGCGAAGACGGTGATCTGGATGAAGGACGCGGCGCTCTCGGGGTCGACGCGGAGTTCATCGCTGTACGGGGAGAGCACCCTGGCCATCGCGGTCACCACGTCGGCCTGACCCTCGAGGAACTTGGTCTTGTCGCCGGGCCCGTGGTGGTTACGTCTGCGGCCCAGCGTGTCCTGCGCCGTGTGCAGCGCCATCATCACCGAGCGGACCCGCTTGGTGGAGGCGTCGATCACCGTCACGAGGGATCGCACAGCATCAACCACGTTGTCCTCGGCGTGAATGGCTTCGATGTCGTCCATCAAGAACCTGGGGTCCAGGAGTTGCTCGACGACCGCTGCGAGGATGTCGTCCTTGGACTCGAAGACGCGGAACAGCGTCCCTTCCGCGATGCCACAGGCATCGGCGATCTGATGCGTGGTGGCCGCTGGTCCGTGTTCGAGCACGAGGTCCGTGGTCGCCGAGATGATCGCCTGGCGGCGATCCTCGGGAGACATCGGTCTAGCTCTCATCACCCGGACAGTATGAATGAGTGAGTGCTCACTCAGCAAGTCGGATGAACGCATTCCCACATCTTGCGCCCCTCATCCAACCTACCCAACGCCATTTCGCTCTCTGACCCGACAGCCCGTGCCGCGATCTCACTCGCCGAGTCCGTGCCTCGCTTGGTGCCACCCACCCGCGCACACACTCCAACCCATTGCGGCACGTACTCCACCCAGGGGCCACGCGCGCGAGACGTGCCGGTTCAACAAGGAATCGGCGACCCGGCCCGGGTCATGGCCATGCCGAAGGTACCCAAGCCGAGGGGAGGTTCCCAANNGAGGTTCCCAAGCCGAGGGGAGGTCCCCGGTCCCCAAGCCCAGGCGAGGTTCCCAAGCCCAGGGGAGGTTTCCCAAGCCGTAGACCCCTTGGGAACCCACCACCAGGCTTGGGAAGCTTGGAGCCGGAAGCCCATCCGGCCGACTTGTCCACACAGGGCGTCGGCCACCGCATCGATATCCACAGGTCGCGCCTGCAGTGACGAATCGAGCGCGTTGAGTCACATGGTCTTGGCGTGGAGATCATGTCTCATTCAGAAATGCTCAGCCGCGTTGGTCGTCGCTCGAGGTGAAGCAACAGATCCGGCGTGGTGAGCTCGTACGACTGTGTCGTGGCGTGTACACGCGCCGTGAAGCCATTCCTCCGGGGGATGAGCAGCGACACCGTCTCTGGGTGCTCGGCCATGCCCTGGGAAGCGACTACGCAGTGAGTCATGTGAGCGCAGCCGTGCTTCATGGTCTGCCTGTGGGCGGTGCAGACCTTCGCGAGATCCATGTGACCCGCATCGGGCATGGGGGACAACGACACGTCGCGGGTCGCCGTGTCCACTCGAGTCCGCTCGATCCGAGATGGTGCACCGTCATCGATGGGGTACTCGTCACCACGGTGGCGCGGACCCTTGCTGATCTCTCCAAGATCGACTCGCTGGAGGTCGCCGTATCGGCGGCCGACGCTGCTATCCACCTCAAGAAGTGCACTCCGGGAGATCTCGTCACGGCGATGGCCGAGCTGAAGTTCCATGCAGGTGGCCCGCGTGCACGACGAGCCATGGCACTCGTGGACGGTCGCTCCGAGAGCCCAGGTGAGACTCGGACGCGCCTCGTGCTCGCTACCGGGCTGCTACCCAAGTCCGAACTTCAGATCTCCGTGTTCGATGAGCAGGGACGGTTCGTCGGGCGAGGCGACGGCGGGTACCCCGAGCTCGGGGTGCTGTGGGAATACGACGGCCGGGGCAAGTACGAGACGTTGCTGCTCCCCGGACAGACACCGCTGGATGCGGTGCTGGCTGAGAAGAAGCGCGAGGAGCGCATCACGGAACTCGGCTGGGTCGTCATCCGCATCGACGCGGCAGACCTGCGCGATCCGGACCGGCTCGTACGGCGCATCCTGGCGGCCCTCGTACGGTCGAAGCAGCCGGGGTGGCTCCCGCCCCGTGGCACGTACACGATCAGGGAGCCGATCATGTGACGCGCTATTGAACGGTCGGGTCCGTGGCTGACGCGACTGCGTTGGCCGACTGGGCCGATGCCCATGCGGGAGCGTTGGCGGACTGGGCAGATACCGAGGCTGGAGCATTGGCCGACTGCGCGGATCCCCAGGCGGAAGCGGAAGGCGCGGCGGACGTGACGTCCTTTCCCTCGATGGCGCCGGC
>PMLO01000213.1:5242-9059 GCA_003158895.1 Propionibacteriaceae bacterium | reverse complement strand
ACGGCAACGGGCCAGGCGACGGGTCGCGTCGTGTACCTGGCCGAGGGCATCTACTTCCAGTCGGCAGCGGCCATCAACTCCATCCCGTGGTTCACGAGCGACGAGAAGACGTTCCTCGTCGGCGAGCTCGCGCACCACCAGTCGGGCAACACCTGCGTGGCCATCTACGTCTCGGCCTATCGCGTCGCGGACCTTGTCGACGGTCAGATCTTCGACGGCGGCCGGTCTGGTACGTGCGGGCCTGGGCGCGGCGGGGCCGCGATCCTCTGGGGCAAGGTCTCCGGCACCTGGAAGGTCATCGTCGTCGGTCAGAACTATCCCCCGTGCGCGGAGATCCGCGCGGCGGGGTGGGAGTCGACCCTCCCGAAAGGCTTCTTCGGCCAGCAGTGTCGACAGGAGGGATACAACTTCCCGGTCGACTATCGCCCATGAGGTCACGCCACGATTCAGGGCTCAGGGTTGAGACCGGGACACGACTATCTCAGGGATAAGACTCCAGGCATTCCGACGCGCGAGATCCTTGTGAGGGAAACGATTGCTCCATGACATTCCGTGCCCTTCCCCTCGTCGCCCTGATGGTCCTGGCAGGCGGCTGCAGCACCGCTGCAACAACGGCCTCCCCGGTCTCCGCCGCCCGGCCGTCCTCCAGCCCCTCTGCCGTGGCCAGCGTCCCGTCGCCGGCCAGCAGCACCACGGCCGCCAACGACCCCGCGGTCGGGACCGTCGTTCTCTCTGTTGGTGAGATGGACGGTCCCAAGTTCGGCTCAGAGGCGCAGCTCAAAGAACCCACGTGGCTCACCGCGGACGCGCGGGAGTTCCTGGTCGTCACCCTGGCGCAGGTCAAGGCCACGTACGGAAAGTGCTCGGGCATATCCGTCAACGGCTACCAGGTCGGGGAGCTCTTGTCCGGTCAGGTCTGGATCGACCACTCCGGGTCCTGCCCCCAGATCATCACCTCAGGCGATGACCGGCTGTGGGGCAAGGTCAACGGCACATGGAAGCTCCTGGTCTTGAGCCAGCAGGTCCCCTCGTGCTCCTCGATCCGCCATGCCGGCTGGACGAAGGCCATTCCGGACAAGAACTTCTTCGGTCATATCTGCGTGGAGAACAACACGAACGTGGCGGTCGTCTTCAGGCCGTGAGCTGAGCGTCCGCTTCCGACACCGTTTGTTGGTGACCGGTGTGATATCCAGGGAGTACCTCTTTCGTCGACCATCACGCTGATCGGAGTCCCCATGACCCATCGAGTCGTAGTGGTGGGATCGGGGTTCGGTGGGCTCTTCGCGGTGAAGGCCCTGGCCAAGGCGGACGTCGAGGTGACGCTCATCGACAAGTCGAGCCACCACCTGTTCCAGCCGCTGCTCTACCAGGTCGCGACCGGGATCCTGTCCGAGGGCGAGATCGCGCCGGCCACCCGGGAGATCCTGCGGCACCAGCACAACGCCCGCGTCGTACAGGGCCTGGTCGAGTCCATCGACGTCGCCGCCCACGTCGTGCACTGGCGCTTCCATGACACCGAGCGCGAGAGCCCGTACGACTCGTTGATCCTCGCGACGGGCGCCAGCCAGTCGTACTTCGGTCATGACGAGTACGCGACGTTCGCTCCCGGGATGAAGTCGATCGACGACGCGCTGGAGCTGCGCAGCCGGATCTTCGGTGCGTTCGAGCTGGCCGAGATCCAGGACGATTCCGAGAAGGCCCAGGAGATGCTGACGTTCGTCGTCGTGGGCGCGGGCCCGACCGGCGTCGAGATGGCCGGGCAGATCCGCGAGCTCGCGAACCGTACGCTCGCGCACGACTTCCGCCGGATCGACCCCAGCAAGGCTCGCGTGGTCCTCGTCGACGGTGCGCCGCAGGTCCTGCCGGCGTTCGGCACACAGCTCGGCGCGAAGACCAAGCACGAGCTCGAACGGCTCGGCGTCGAGGTCGTGCTGGACACGATGGTGACGTCGGTCGACGACACCGGGCTCGCCCTGAAGCACGCCGATGGTACGGAACAGCGCATCGCCTCGATCTGCAAGGTGTGGGCAGCCGGCGTCCAGGGCAACCCGCTGGGCAAGGCCGTCGCCGAGCAGACCGGCGCCGAGGTCGACCGCTCCGGGCGTGTCAAGGTGCTCCCGGACCTCACGCTGCCTGGACATCCCGAGCTGTACGTGATCGGCGACCTCATGGCGATCGACAGCGTCCCTGGGGTGGCTCAGGGCGCCATCCAGTCCGCGCGGTACGCGGCGGACAGCATCACGGCACGCATCGCGGGCGGGACGATGCCCACCCCCTTCTCGTACTCCGACAAGGGCAGCATGGCGACGATCTCGAAGTACCAGGCGGTGGCGAGCATCGGCAAGCTGCGGCTGACCGGCTTCCTCGCCTGGCTCGCGTGGCTGCTGCTGCACCTGCTGATGATCGCGGGCTTCAAGCAGCAGGTGTCCACGCTTGTCCGGTGGCTGCTCAGCTTCCTGAGCAACGGCCGCTCCGAGCGCGTCACGACCAACCAGCAGCTCGTCGGACGGCTCGCGATGGAGCAGCTCGGCAACCGCACATCAGCGCCCCTGATGCGCGGCGAGACCATCAACCCGACACGCGCGCAGAGGCCGAGCCCCTAGGGAGTGGCGTTCACGGGGTGTGACCGCGGACAGCGTGACGCGTCATGGCGAGCGGCCAGAAGATGTCGTCGACGATCGACCGGATCCGCTCGGGTGAGACGGGCTGGAGGGTCATGAGGACGTCGTGTCGCACCAGCTGGAACGGCAGGTCGAGCACGTCCTGGGGAACCTGCGCGAGGTCGATCTCGCCGCGCTCATGAGCCCGGCGGTACACGTCGTCGGACAGGTGTGGGCCGTCGCCGCGGACGACGTTGCGTACGTCCTCGATGGTGAGCCCGGCACTGTCCTGGAGGCCGGCGAAGGTCGCACCGAGAAGGGCCACGAACTCGGTCCGTCCGAGGTTGAAGTTGGTGAGCAGCGCCAACAGGTCGTCGCGGAGGTTGCCCGTGTCAGGAACCGCGAACAGGTGCGTCTGGCTGTAGCGCCTGATGGCTGCGAGCACGAGGTCGTTCTTGTTCGACCAGCGCCGGTACAGCACGGCGATGCCGGTCCTGGCACGATCCGCGACCGACTCCATCGTCAGCTTCGCGAAACCCACCGCTGCGAGCTCGTCCCAGGCCGCGGTGAGCAGCGCGTGCTCGAGCTCTTCGCCCCGGCGGCGCCGTTTCACCGCGTCGGTCGTCTCCGCAGGCACGATCTGGTCCGTCGTCATGAATACAGGATAAGAGAGTCTTGCATTCTTTCGCAGTCGGATCTACCCTCACATAAGAAAGCAATCCAACTCTTATTCGAGGTACGATGACTGCCACAGCCCGTACGCACGACAAGCTCGACCCGAAGGTGCTCAGAACGGCGCTGATCCTGACCGTGGGTGCGCTGGCGGTCGTCTTCGACACCACGATCGTCAGCGTCGCCCTTCACCAGCTGGCGACGGACCTGAAGGTCTCGGTCTCGACCATCCAGTGGGTGACCACCGGCTACATGCTGGCCCTCGGGGTGACCGTCCCGCTGAGCACGTGGGCGCTCGCGCGCTTCGGCGGCAAGCGGGTCTGGATGTTCGCGCTCGCCGTGTTCCTCGTAGGGTCGGTCGGGTCGAGCCTTGCATGGGACGCTGGCTCGCTCATCGGCTGGCGCGTCGTACAGGGTCTGGGCGGTGGGCTCATGCTGCCGGTGATGCTGACGCTGGTCATGCAGGCGGCGGGTGGCCGGCAGCTCGGCCGTACAGCCGCCTGGATCTCGCTGCCGGCGCTGCTCGGGCCGATCCTCGGACCGCT
>PMLO01000213.1:724-5195 GCA_003158895.1 Propionibacteriaceae bacterium | reverse complement strand
GCGCTCCTCGGGCCCGGGATCGCGGCGCTGATCCTCGGGCTGTCGAACGCCGGTACGGAGCACGGGTTCGGCCACGTCGACGCCATCGCGCCGCTCGTCGTGGGCGTCGCGGGCCTCGTGGCCTTCACGCTGTACGCGCTGCGCCGCAGCGAGCCGCTCGTCGATATCCGGCTGCTCGCCACACGCTCGGTCGGGTCCTCGTCCTCGGTGCTGTTCCTGTCGGGCTTCTCGCTGTTCGGGGCGATGCTGCTGCTGCCGCTCTACTACCAGGAGGTCCGCGGCGTCACCGCGCTGGTCGCCGGACTCATGCTCGTACCGCAGGGGCTGGGAACGCTCATCAGCCGGCAGATCGCCGGCCCGCTCACCGACCGGATCGGGTCGCGCTCGATCGCCGCCGTCGGGTTCGTCATCGTCGCCGGCGCCACACTGCCGTTCGCGTTCGTCGATGCGACGAGCAACAGCTGGCTCCTCGCCCTGTGGCTGCTGATCCGTGGCATCGGGCTGGGTGCGGTCACGATGCCGGTCATGACGGCCTCGTACGTCGGGCTCGACCGCTCCCAGATCGCGCACTCGAGTGTGCTGACGAGGACCGCGCAACAGATCGGCGGATCGTTCGGTACGGCTGTGCTTGCGGTCATCCTCGAGCAGTCGATCTCCGGCACCGGGACGGCAGCGCTCGTGACGGGCTTCCACGTCGCGTTCTGGTGGGCGACGGGCTTCTCCCTCGTCGCGATCGCCCTGTGCGCGTGGCTCCCCGGCCGAGAGCAGGTCCGCGCAGCCGCAGCCGCAGCCGCNNCCGGAGGCCGTCGTGGAGGTACGCGTCGCTCTCCCAGAGCTGCGAGTTCCCGATCAGCGCGAGGCTGCGCTTGGCGCCCTCGAGGCCCACGTACGGGTCGTGGGTGTACTGGGCGGCTGCGAGCGGTACGGAGTTGCGCGCAAGCTGGTCGACGTCCCACAGCTGCGGCCAGGTGCGCTCTCCGGCGAGCTCCTCGGCGACACCCGCGAACGGCCGCAGGGCCGGGAGCTCGGTGAACATCCATGGCTGGGCGAACTCGGCGAACGTCAGCAAGGGGCGCGCGCTGGAGGCGTACTCGGGGTGGCGCTGCAGCGCGTTCCACGCTCCCCAGCCACCGGCGCGGTGACCCTGGTGGTAGCAGCCCTCCTGAAGCGTCCAGTACAGGGGCTCGCTGACCGTCTCGCTCCTCTGCGCCATGGCCTCGATGAAGCGCTGCGAGACGTGCCCGCTGGGCTCGAGCGCGAGGTCGAGCATCCAGTGGAGGTTCTCGACGCCGGTGCTCATGCCGAAGTCGCCACCGAGCAGCTGCAGCCGGTGCACGCTCAGGACATCGCCCGCCAGCGTCACGAGCTCGCCCGCTTCGGCGCGGTCGGCGAGATCGTCGAAGAGGGCCTGATCCTCCGGGAAGCGGGTACGGAACTCGTCGTGGCGTGCGGTCTGCAGGGGGATCAGGTCCTCGTACAGGTCGTCGGCGTTCCGGTCGAGGGCCGGGATCCCACCGGTCGTCATGGATCGCGCGACCGTCTCCGGGTGGCGCGTGAGGAGCGACATCGTGATGAAGCCCCCGAACGACTGACCCAGCGTGGTCCAGGGGACGCCCTCATTGAGCACACTGTTGAGGTGCGCGACGTCGTCGGCGATGGCATCGGCGCGGAAGCACGCGACGTAGTCGGCGGCGGCCTTCGTGCCCTCGACCCCGCCCCCATGGGCGGCGATGAAGTCGGTGATGAAACGTCCGGTGATCGGCGTCGACTTCGCCGTACCGCGCTGGTCGAGGAGCAGGACGCGGTAGTGGTCGGTCGCCTTCTCGATCCACGTGTTGTGCGGGGGCCGCGGCGACCCGGCGCCTGGCCCGCCCTGCAGGAAGATCAGCGGCGGGAGGTCGGCGCCGAGCTTCGAGAGCTTCACCACCTCCCGTACGAACACACTGATCGTTCCGAACCGGTCNNTGATGTCGTACGGGCGAGTCATGAGCACCATTGTTCGTCGGCGGGTGGACATGGGTCGAGGGGCCACGGACCCCGGTGATGGATCGCCCATCACGTGCAGGTCGAAGACCCCTCGATGCAAAGGGTGGGAGCGTCGCTCCCGGTGTTCAGCGGACGGACGCGAGGCGCCCGAGCGGGGCCCCGACGTGCTCGAAGCCGCCGGTCTGGATGCGGAGCATGCGCCATGCAGACGTGCGCTCCGGCGAGGGATGGGGAAGGTCCTCCATGCGGAGGTAGTCGAGATCCGCGATCAAGCGCTGGCGGTCACGATCAACGATGTGCTGTCCGAACATGGCTCAATGTTCCCGCTGCCAAAGCATTCAACACAAGCAACAATGACCGAACATTCATTCGGCGATGCCGTACGATCTGTATGTGCTCGATCTCAACCGTCTGCGCATCCTCCGAGCGGTCATCGCCAGTGGTTCCGTGAGCGAATCCGCGCGCCGTCTCGGCTACCGTCCGTCGACCGTCAGCCAGCACCTCCACACGCTCGAGAAGGAGGTCGGCTTCGCGCTCGTCGAGCGTGTCGGACGCGGGATCGTACCCACGCCGGCAGCCATCGAGCTCGCTGCGGCTAGCGGAGATGCACTCGCCGCGATGGCCAAGCTGAACACGACGGCCCATGATCTCCGCGAGGGCACGGTGGCGCGGCTGACGATCGGATCGTTCGCCTCGGCGGCGTACGCCTGGATGCCCAGCGTCACCCGTACGCTCCGCCACGAGTTCCCGGGCCTGACCCTCGAGCTGACCATCGTGGACGTCCCCGAGGGCGCCGACGGGACGGTCGACCTCGAGGTGCGCAGCGAGTTCCCGTCGGACACCCCGCGGGTGCCGCCGGGCTACCGGCGGACGATCATCGGGGTCGACGACTACCTCGTCGCACTGCCCCCCGACCACATGCTCGCGGACCGCGATGTCATCAGCCTCACGGAGCTCAGCGGCCAGGACTGGGTGGAGTACGACTTCCGCGACGACATCTCGACCGAGATCATCAAGCACGCCTGCTCGTCGGCCGGCTTCACCCCGCGTCACGTGGCTCGCGCCGAGGATCACGTCACCGGCCTCGCGTTCGTGGCCGCCGGGATCGGGCTCGCGCTGGTTCCGGCCCTTGTCGCGTCGTGGTCGGGCTTCGACGTCCGCTACGTACGGCTCATCAACCCGACGCCCCAGCGCCGGATCGTGGCGCTGCTGAAGGACACCGTCCGTACGAATCCGGCCGCGCGCCGTACGGTCGAGCTCCTTGTTGCGCTCGGCTCCGAGCTCACCGACCTCGATCCGGCGGACTTCCCGGCGCGCTGGTGAACACACGCGATGCCCCGTGAGACCCCTTATAGCGACCGGACAGTCATCTGGATGCCTGTCCGGTCGCGGTGTGAGCGAGCACGGCGTCAGTCGAGCGCGAGCCGGATCCCGAAGCCGGCGATGACCGTACCGACCACGGCGTCGATGCCGCGNNGATGAACTGGGGCAGGATCGCGAGGTAGAACGCGCCGACCTTCGGGTTGAGCAGGTTCGTGAACAGGCCCTGCCGCCACCCGGCGCCGAACGTGTCGGCGACACCGGTCGTGACAGCCGTCGTTCCCACGTGGCCCCTGATCGCCGACCAGAGCAGCCGCAGGCCGAGGTAGATGAGGTACGCGGCACCGGCCAGGCGCACGATCGTGTACGCGATCTGGGACGCGGCCAACAGCGCGCTCACACCGACAGCCGTGAGCGCTCCCCACGACAGCGTCCCGCAGCCGATCCCCGCGATCGCGCCCCACGCACGCGTACGACCCGCGACAGCGGCCGACCGCAGCACGAGTGCCGTGTCCACGCCGGGCGTGATCGTGAGCAGCGCGACGACGAGGCCGAACGACCACAGCACGTGCAGGCTCGGGAGCATGGCGAGATCGTACGGGGGTGGGCCGGGCAACCCGCCGACGTCTCGAACGGCTGCCGACGCGTACGCACCTGTGACAGCCTGGGCCCGTGGGTGAGGTGATCGTGGTCAGCGGACCGCCCGGAGCAGGGAAGTCCACCGTGGCCCGGGCACTGGCCGACGCGTACGACCCGAGCGCGCTCGTCGTCGGGGACGACTTCTTCGCCTTCATTCGGCGGGGGAGCGTCCTGCCCTGGCGTCCGGAGGCGGATGCCCAGAACCAGGTGGTGCTCGCGGCCGCAGCTGCCGCCTGCGGGCGGCTCGCGGAGCGATTCACCGTGGTGTACGACGGCGTCCTCTGGCCCCCGTACGCGGCCCTGTTCGCGACGGGAGCCGGCCGTACGTTCCATTACGCCATCCTGCTGCCCCCGCTCGAGGCGTGCCTGCAGCGGGTACGGACACGCAGCGATCACCCGTTCGCCGACCAACTCGCCGCGACGGACATGTGGCACTCGTTCGACTCCACGCGCGGATCGCTGCCGACGCTCGACGCGCTGGATCCGCCCGAGCAGATTGCCGCCGAGATCGTACGGCTCGTCGAGA
>PMLO01000213.1:0-704 GCA_003158895.1 Propionibacteriaceae bacterium | reverse complement strand
ATCCGGGTGGTGCTCGGCGGTGAGGAGATCTGCCGGACGTCGACCTCATGGCAGGTGCTCGAGACGAGCCACCCCCCGACCTACTACCTGCCCAGAAGCGCTTTCGTCCCTGGTTCGCTGCGGCCTGCTGATGGCCGCTCGGTCTGCGAGTGGAAGGGCACAGCCTCGTACCTTGACCTCATCTCCAGGTCTCAGGTCGCGTCGCGGGCCGCTTGGTTCTACCCGACGCCGACAGCCGACTTCGCCATGCTCGCCGACCACATCGCTCTGTACGCGGGGATGGTGGACAGCTGCTACGTCGATGACGAGCGCGTGATCCCGCAGGCCGGGGGCTTCTACGGCGGCTGGATCACCCCTGACGTGGTCGGCCCGTTCAAGGGCTTCCCCGGCACCACCACGTGGTGACGCGGGCCTGAGCCGGCTCAGGCCGACGCCGTACCGAGCCCTACCGCGTGTGCCTGCTCGGCGATGAGCCGCGCCACGAGAGCCGGGTCGCCGGTCTGGGCGCCGTGGCCCTGCTCGGGCATCGTCGTGATCGTCGCGTGCGGCATGACCTCGGCCAGCGCCCGGGTCCTCTCGCCGAGGTGAGCCGGGCTCTTCGCACCGGACAGGAACAGCGTTGGAGTCTGGATGGCCGCGTACGTCTCCACGCGGCGCCCGAGCCGGTCAATCGCGTCCATGTCGTCGATCTGGCGTGCGACGTA
>PMLO01000149.1 GCA_003158895.1 Propionibacteriaceae bacterium | reverse complement strand
AGATCCAAGGCAGGGCGAGAGGCAGCTCGATATGGACGAGGCTCTGGGCCGACGAGGCGCCGTCGATGCGCGCGGCGTCCACCACCTCGTGGTCGACGTGCCGAAGCCCGGATGCCGCCGCGACGAGGATCGGGAAGAACACGATGAGCGCGCAGAGCACGGCGATCGGTACGAGGCCGTAGCCGACCCACAGCACCAGCAGCGGCGCCAAGGCGATCGCGGGAATGGCCTGCGTGGCGCCGAGGAACGGGCGTGTGGCCGAGTCCGCCCACCGCGAGCGATGGAGCAGGATCGCCAAGGGAATCGCCACGGCTGCGCCCCCGAGACACCCGGCCGCTGCTTCGAGAAGGGTCGCGCCGAGCGGAGCGAGCAGAGTCCTGGAGGTGATCCCTGTCCAGAGCTTGACGACGACCGCAGCCGGAGTCGGGAGCACGTAGGAGGGGAGGCCTCGGGAGAGCAGCAGCCAGCCGCCGAGCAGCACCAGGCCGAGCAGCGCAGGCGCCGCCACATGGCGTACCCGCGGCTGGACGAAAGTTCCCTTGCGCCTCACGCATCCCTCTCAGGTCATCGATGACCCGGGGACGACGACAAGCGTCGGGCGGACGGCATGGCCGTACGCCTCGTGCATCCTCCCATCCGGACTTTGACCGTCGGTCCTGGAGTTCCACCAGATCAACCGGGCACCGTCAGCCGGGTGGCTGGGGCGCTCGGGTCGCGGACTATCACCGCCGGTTCGGATTTTCACCGACCCCGGAGCACTTCACAGCCATCTTACGTCGTGACGGCGTTTGCTCGCTGTGGCGATCCTGTACGAGACGCCCACCAACACGGCCAGGTCAGGACGCATTGCCGGCTTCGGTGCGGGGTTGGACGTCGACCCAGGGACGCTGGCGGCTCATGTGGAGCTCGACGCCTCCCCGCGTGTACAAGTAGATCGACGAGATGATGAACGCGACGACGACCCAGAACGCGTTGAACCAGACGGTCGCGCGGGCTCCGTACGTGCTGCCGACCCAGCCGACGATCGGCGACACGATCGGCGTGAGCCCCATGACGACCGCAACCCAGAGACCCATGACGCGGCCACGCAGCTGGGGGGACACGCTGATCTGCACGATGGCGTTCGCCGAGGTCATGACCTGTACGCCGGCAAGCCCCATCGGGATCTGCAGCAGAGCGAAGATGAGGAAGTTCGGAGCCTGTGCCGAGAGGGCCATCGCGAACGCGAACACTCCCAGGCCGATGACGACGTGGCGGATCCGTGGCCGTGGCCGTCGAGCGGCCAGAAGGGCGGCGAAGAGCGATCCGATGCCCATGATCGAACCGAGCAGGCCGAACTCCGTCGCACCCTTCCCGAAGGCCTCGGTCGTCATGAGCGGGTTGGTGACGGACTGGTTGAAGCCGAACGCTCCCATCGCCAGCGCGATGAGGAACAGGATGAGCAGCAGCGGCCGGGAGCGGACGTAGCGGACGGCCGTGAGGAATCCCGCCTTCTCGGTCTTGAACACGGGAGGCTGGACCATCGTCTTGCGGTCCAGCGAGATGAGGGCGACCACCTGCACCACGTATGTGCACGCGTTGAGGACGAACACCGGGCCGGTCCCGATGAGGGCGATGAGCAGTCCCGCCGCTCCCGGACCCAGCAGACGGGCCGAGTTCCAGGCGGTGCTGTTGAGGCCGATCGCGTTCGACACCTCGGACACGCTCACGAGCTCGGTGACGATCGACTGCCGCGACGGGCCGTCGAAGGCGCCGGCGATCCCGTCGAGGAGTGCCAGGAGGAAGACGTGCCACAGCTGTACGTGATGGCTGAGCGTCAGCGTCGCCAGGATGATGATGTCGACGAACAGCAAGGCCTGCGCCGCCATCATGATCGTTCGCTTGGGGAACTTGTCGGCAAGCGTGCCCGCCAACGGCGTGAGGAGCAGGGTGGGCAGGAACATCGCCGTCGTGAGCCAGCCGAGGGCGGTCGCATCGCCGTGCGTGAGAACCTCGAGGACCATCCAGGCCTGGGCTGTACGGGTCATCCACAACCCGAGGTTCGACGCGCAGTTACCGATGAAGAAGTTGCGGTAGTTGCGGATGGACAGGCTGGAGAACGTACGGCTCACGGCTCGATCACCTTGCGGATGAGCTGGGCGCCGCGCAGCAGGTCGGCGAGCTCCTCGGGGGTGCAGTTGACGAGGAGGGCCGCCGTGTAGCGGTCACGGTCCTTGCGCCCCTGCAGGAGCGCCCGTCGGCCGGACGCGGTCAGCGAGACGATCTTCTGGCGGGCGTCCATCGGGTCGACGGCTCGGGACACGAGACCGCGCTCCTCGAGCTCGGACACGGACTTCGACATCGACGGTGCGCTCACGCGTTCCCTGCCGGCGAGGTCGCCCGCTGTCGCGGGTCCCTCCTCGAGCCAGGCGAGGACGGTGAACAGGTGCGGGGCCAGGGACGGTGTGTGGTCCTTGACGTGGCGAGCGAGTGATTGTGCTGCGAGGCGGACCTCGCGGGCGATGGGGATCAGGTCGGTGGCTTCTGGGGCGCGGACGGTCACGGTCGTTTCACTTCGGGGAGTTGGCGCACAGATCGTTAGGTGGTGCAACTAACGATAACAGTGGGTCGGCTGTGAGAANNGGCCCCATCGGGCCCTCCTCGGTGATCGAGGCACGGGTCGCTCGCCCGCTGAGGATCCACGCGGCGGGACCCACCACGGGGAAGGCAAGGATCACGGCGACCCAGAGCCAGCGGGGCATCAACCGGATCTGGGACGCGTCGGCTTGCAGCGCCTGGACGAACGCGTACACACCCAGCCCGATCACCGCGACCACGAGCGCCACACGTCCCATGGGGTCAGTCTAGGCGTCGGCCGCCCGCAGACACGCAGGCCTAGGATCGGCCTGTGACCGACCTCCGCCTCGTCGCCTCAGCCCAGGTGCCCGACGCGGTCAAGGCTGTACTCGAGGGCACAGCGGGTCCGTTCGCGCCGCTCCCTGACAGCCCGACGGAAGCCGCCCGGTGGGTCGAGGTGCTCAAGCCCGACCGCGGCGTCGAGGAGCCCGATGCCGCCGTCGTGGTGCCTACCTCCGGGTCGACGGGGAACCCGCGAGCCGTGGTCCTCTCACGGTCGGCGCTCGTCGCCGCGGCGATCGCGGCCCACGACCGGCTCGGCGGCCCGGGCGCATGGGTCTGCTCGCTGGCGCCGCACTACGTGGCGGGCCTCATGGTGCACGTCCGCGCGTACGTGTCGGGCTTTCCGGCGACGATCGTCGACCAGCACCTCACCGGCATCGGCGACCTGGTGCTCCCCGACGCACCCGCGTACATCTCGCTCGTCCCGACCCAGCTGTACAAGGCGCTGCGCCAGTCCGATGTCCGCACAGCACTGCGCCGCTACACGGTGCTCCTCGGCGGCGCGGCGGCGGATCGCGCCGAGCTCGACCGTGCGAAGGAGTCCGGGATCCACGTCGTCACCACGTACGGAATGAGCGAGACCTGCGGGGGAGTGGTGTACGACGGNNGGCTATCGGCTCGACCCTGAGGCGACAGCACAGGTGCTCGAGGGGCCCACGTTCCTCACGTCCGACCGTGGTGCATGGGTCGGGGACCGGCTCGAGATACGCGGCAGGATCGACGATGTCGTGATGTCCGGCGGGGTCAACGTCGACATCGCAGCGCTCCAGCGGATCGTGGACCGGGCTCTCGGGGTCGAGCAGGTCGTCGTGCTGGGTGTGCCGGATCCGCAGTGGGGTGCCAAGATCGTCGCCGTGACCACGTCTGACCTATCGCTCGAAGTGCTGCGTGACCGCCTGGACGGGCGCGTCGAGCGTGCCGCGTTGCCGCGGGACCTCCATCGTCTCGACGTGCTGCCCCGTACCAGTAGCGGCAAGTTCGATCGGCGGACGCTCGCGTCGGGCTGGGGGGCCTAGTGGCCACAGCCTCCCAGTGGCTGGCGGGTGCCAGACCACGGACGCTTCCCGCTGCGGTCGCGCCCGTCGTCGCCGGCTCCGGCGCCGCGTACATCGCAGGCCATGTCAGCGCGTCGGCGGCCGTGTTGTGCCTCGTCGTGGCGCTCGCGCTGCAGGTCGGCGTCAACTACGCCAACGACTACTCGGACGGGATCCGAGGCACGGACGCGGTACGTGTCGGGCCCATGCGGCTGGTCGGGTCAGGCGCCGCGTCGCCGTCGGCGGTGAAGCGCGCCGCGTTCTCCTCCTTCGGGGTCGCCGCGGTCGCCGGGCTGGCCGTCGTGTGGCTGTCGGGGCACTGGTGGCTGCTCGTCGTGGGCGTGGCCGCGATCCTGGCCGCGTGGTACTACACGGGCGGCAAGCGTCCGTACGGCTACGCGGGGCTGGGCGAGCTCATGGTGTTCGTCTTCTTCGGGCTGGTCGCCGTCATGGGCACCACCTACGTGCAGGCAGGACGCGCGACTCCTGCGTCGTTCATCGCAGCGGTCGCTGTCGGCCTCGTCGCCTGCCAGGTGCTCGTCGCGAACAACCTGCGCGACATCGCTGGTGACCGCGAGGTCGGCAAGCGCACGCTCGCGACCCGGTTGGGTGACCGCGGGACGCGGCTGCTCTACCTCGCGATGAGCATCGTCGTGGCCGCCGCGGTCGTGCTGCTGGCCGCTCTGACGTCCTGGTGGGCCCTGCTCGGGCTTGGCGGGGTCGTGATTCTGGCGATCGCGACCCGCTCTGTTGTGGCCGGGGCCGCGGGGCGTGGGCTGATCAGCGCGCTTCAGCTGACAGGCATCGCCGAACTGGCGATGTCATTCGGACTGGCGATCGGGTGGCTCATTCGCTGAGCCGGTTCCGGCCAGAGGGTCAGTCCTGCGCCTGACGGCGACGCGCGGAGATGACGCGCTCGAGGTAGGCGATGTAGGTGGGGTTGTCGTCGGTGGCGGTGTTCTCAAGCCGGTATCTGCTCGGCGCCGACGGAGCATGGATGATGCGCGGCCGACCGTACATGGTCCAGAGCAGCGGACCGATCACAGGGACCATAACGGAGCGAAGCCAGTGGCGGCGGGTGAAGCTGCGCAGCTCCGACTCGTGCGAGGACGCGACGTCTGCGAGGGCGACCAGCGAACCGGCGAGCACGATTCCCAGCACCACCTCGAGCATCTGTTCCTCCACGGTCGACTATCGCTCACACGGTTGCACCAGCCGCTCATGCGCGCTCGCCACATGAGAGATCTCACGTCATACGGTGGCATACGGCCCACGTGCGCCTGCCTCTGGCACCATGCATCAGAAGAGAGGAATCCGGTGACCGATCCTAGACACAGCGACAGCACCGGCCCGAGCGTTCCGGGCTCGGGGGGCCCGGAAAACGCGGGCGGCTTCTCGGCGCCTGCATATCCGCGTTCCGTCGACAGGTCATCAGCCCTCGGGGACGCGCATTCGCCCGCCAGTCCGTACACGGTGGACACCGAACCCCTGCCGGCTCCGGCGGCTCCCATTCCCGCCCCCACTCCGGTGGTTGCAGCGGTTGCGCCGGAGCTGCTGCCGACTTCTGAGCCGCTGGATCCGATACCGGCACAAGAGCCGGAGGACGATCCAGAGCCCGAGCTGGTCCCGCGGCCCTACGCCGTTCCGTCGCGACCGTACGCAGCAGCTCCGCTGTCGCGCGTCTCTCCGGTTTCGCCCCCGGCTGCGTTCCAGGCGCACGTGTCCCCGGCATCGCCCCCTGCAGCGTCGTTCCAGGCGTACGTTTCCCCGGTCCCGCCCCCTTCAACGCCGGCGAGCCATACCTCGCACCCGCACCCCGACTCGTCGCTGGATGACCCGTTGCCCCTCGTGACCGCGCGCCCGTACGCCCAACCGGGCTATAGCGCCTTCACCCCACCCGCAGCACCCTCACCAGGCGCGCCGCCCGCGTACGGCTCGGTGGATCCCTACGCGCTGAGTGGTGGACCCGCAAACCCGGCAGTCGCACCGGGATTCGGCGCCGCGCGGCCGCGTACCGAGAACGTGGGCCGTGGCCTGCTGCTCGCACTCATCGCCGTGGTCGGCGGATGCGTGCTGTCGGCCGTCGTCTACCACCTGGGTTACGTCGCGTCGATCGTCGCGCTGGCGATGGGAGCGGCGGGCATCTTCCTCTACGCCAAGGGGGCCGGAGCTCCGCCACGCAAGGGAGCGGTCGGGCTCGTGGCGCTCATGATGGCAGGCATCCTGCTGGCATGGGTGTCCTCCGTCGGCACCGAGCTGTACTTCTACTACGTGGACCAGACCGGTACGAGCAGCGGGGCGCTCGTCTTCGCGGTCAGCGGGGCGCTCTCGCTCGACCTGTTCAAAGCCACGCTCAAGGACTTCCTCATCTTCGTGGGGTTCGGCGCGCTGGGCATCTTCGGCGTGGCTCGGCAGCTGCTGTTCCGCGGCCGCCGGAAGTAGTCAGCCGGTCGTGGGGCGGGCCCCGTCGCGCAGCCACTTCCGGAGCGCGTACGTCGCCCGCACGTCGTCCTCGTTGTAGTCGAGCACGCGCTGCGTCAGCTCCGCCCGGACCGCGTCCGTCTCGGCGTGGACCGCATCGGCGAACCAGGACTGGCTGTTGAGCCCGCCGGGGTTGTCGTCACGCCACGAGAAGCCTGACCCGGAGTGGGCGACCTGCTTGAGCCCGAGCCCGTACGTGCCGAAGAAGTGGCTCCTCACCACCTCGAACAGGTCGAAGAACGCCTCGTCGGCGAACCTGCTCGCCCACAGGTAGGGGTCGCGGCCGAATGCGTCGGCCAGCCGCTGGATCCGCAGGACCTCGTAGCGGGAGTAGTGGAAGACACCAACAGACGTGCCGGAGTCGGTCACGATGTCGTGCAACCACGTGAGCGCTTCGTCGGCCAGGCGCCGCTCGGCGGCGTCCGTGAGCTCGGAGAAGTCGGAGAACGAGACGTAGCGGGGCGGGTCGTCAGTCCGCGTGTCCGTGACAAGGAAGCCCCACAGGTACACGTGGTCGTCCGCGGAGGTCTCGATGTCGAAGTCGATCTCGATGTCGGACCGGGGGACCACGATGGGGTCGTCGCTGATGCGCTCCAGATCGACGCCGGAGACCATGAGCTTGGCGCGGTGGGCGGCGATCCGCAGCCGTTCCTCGCCGCCGGGCCGGTGGGCGACCTCGGGGATGTAGCTGGGGAGGAGCTCGTCGAGCTCCACCGACGCCAGGTCGGTGAGCGTCGAGACTCCGAGCCGACGGAGCACGGCGATCTCGCGCACATCGAGCGGTGACTTTGCGATCCGGAGCGACAGGTCGTCGTCGCCGAGCTTGGGCAGGCAGGTCTGCCACCACACGCAGCGGTCGCACTCGCGCACGCGGATCGGCATCACGACGAGCGGCGGGTCGTCGGGCGCTCCGGTCTGGCGCTGAGCGACAGCGGCGACCTTGACCCGGAAGCCGTGCTCGTGGTCGTACCGCTCAAGAGCGCTCCGCTTGGTCCAGCCGCTGGCGGCGGTACGCGAGAACGTACGGAGCTGCTTGGCGTCCAGGCGTACCCAGGCGATTCCGAGCCCGTTCCCCAGCTGCGAGATCTGGTCGGAGCCGATGATGCCGCCGTACGGGGTCCCGGAGGCGGCGCGTCCCGCGGCGCCGAGCAGCCGCCAGTAGTGGGCTAGCTGGAGAAGGTCGGGTTCACGGCTGGCGAGCCGCAGCGCGCGGCCCGGTACGGCGAGGGCCTGTGCTCGCGAGGGGTCGCTGAGCGCGGAGATGGGGAACGCCTCGTGGGCCGGGCCCGGCGTCTGGCGCTCGAGCATGCGGTGCAGCTTGACCATCACAGGGTGGTAGCCGGGACCACCGTCCTCGGCCTCGTCGCCCCGCACCCAGAGGTCGGCGCGACCCGACCGGTGGCCGTGCCGGTCGAGGGGCAGGAGGCCTCCCACGATGACCGGGACGCCGTCAGCCATGGCCGCGAGGGTGGCTCCGACCTGTACGTCATGGGGCTGGTCGCGGAGCGCGCGGCAGTCGACGACCTGTCCGGCTGCGTCGATGATCCGGCGAAGGACGTCGGACTTGAACGCCGAGCCGCCCGCGAAGAGCTCCTGCAGGGACTCGTCGAGCTCGGGTCGGTCGAGGCCGGGCAGGAACGCGTTCTGCGTCTTGACCGGACAGCTGCGCGCCGCGTAGGCGTCGAGGACGAAGTCGTTCACCGCTCTCGGCGACCCCGGTGGAGCGCGACGATGCCGCCGACTAGGTTGCGATGCTCGACCGCCTTCCAGCCGCTCTCGAGCATGAGCGTCGCCAGCGCGTCCTGGTCCGGCCAGCTGACGATCGACTCCACGAGATAGTCGTACGCCGCCGGGTTCGGGGACACCAGCTTCGCCACGCCGGGAACGACGACCGGCAGGTACGTCGTGTACACGCGGCGCCAGGGCCCCCACGTCGGCGCCGAGAACTCGCAGATGACGAGCCGACCACCCGGCTTGACCACTCTGAGGAGCTCGGTCAGGGCGGCCTCAGTGTCCTGGACGTTGCGCAGTCCGAACGAGACCGTCGCCGCATCGAACGCATCGTCGGCGAACGGGAGCGCGAGCGCGTCGCCGGCCACGAACGACAGGTCCGGGTTCCGCCTGAGCCCTTCGAACAGCATGCCCAGGCTCATGTCGACGCTCACCACCTGGGCGCCGGCGTCGGCGAAGGGGACCGAGCTCGTGCCCGTACCGGCGGCAAGGTCGAGCACGACCTCGCCCGGCTTCGGGTCGACCGCCTCGAGCACCGCGCGGCGCCATGAACGGTCCAGTCCCAGGGACGCGACGTCGTTGATCAGGTCGTACCGCGCCGCAAGGTGGTCGAACATCCCCGCGACGTCGGCGCGACGCTTGGCCAGCGTGGCGCGATGGTTCGTCGTCTGCACCCGGACAGCATGGCACCACCGACTGACAACCACAGAGTTCTGAGCCGGGCAACGCTTCTGTCGGTGACCGGCAGAAGCGGTGATCCCTGGCAGTGGCGGGGCGTGGTGACACGTACGTGTGGCTCGTCCAGCTCGGTTCGCCCGTCCAAGCGTGGGTGCCTGCCCCGTGACCGGGCCGACCAGCGAGATCGGCACGGGGGGTCCCCTACCGACTGGCATATGGGGCGTGTGGGGCGCGGCGCGCTGTCGTAGGTGTCACTTCTGCGCAGTTTGCCTGTTCGGCTTGCCTGTTCGGCGGTCGAGGAAGCGCGGCCCGCGGCTGTCGCTGTGGGCCGTCGGCGGGTGCCGTCGACAGTGCTGAGAGCGGCGGCGGCGGCCCCGTACAAGGTTTGCCGGCCGGATGCGGAACAATCTGACTCATGGCGAAGCAGCGCATTCCGGTACTCAAGGTCTCGAAGCTCTCGAAGGCGTACGGGTCGCACTCGATCGTCTCCGACTTCAACCTCGAGGTCTGGGCAGGTGACGCCATCGCGCTGACCGGCCGCAACGGCGCCGGCAAGTCGACGATCCTGCGGTGCCTGGTGGGCGCCGAGAAGTCCGACGGCGGCACGATCGAGATCTGCGGCAACCGGTTGCGCGAGTCGGACCCAGCCGTACGTCGCGACCTCGCCACCGTCATCGACGACCTCGACTTCTTCCCGGACCTGTCCGTCGTCGAGCACCTCGACCTGCTCGCTCGCGCGCACGGCCTGCCCGACGCGGAGGGGGCGGTGGACGACGTGCTCCATGAGGTACAGCTCGTGGCCCAGTCCGGCCAGCTGCCCGGCACCCTGTCCAGCGGCCAGCGCCGCCGCCTCGCCCTGGCCACCGCGTTCGTACGGCCTCGCAAGCTGCTCATCCTCGACGAGCCGGAGCAGCGACTCGACGTCGAGGGCGTCGAGTGGTTGGCGGCACGGCTCAAGGCCGAGCGCG
This sequence comes from Propionibacteriaceae bacterium, assembly GCA_003158895.1. Classification (GTDB taxonomy): domain Bacteria; phylum Actinomycetota; class Actinomycetes; order Propionibacteriales; family Propionibacteriaceae; genus Fen-668. The sequence continues at coordinate 2,247 of PMLO01000149.1, read as the reverse complement.
AAGCGGGCCTGGCGATCGTCATGGCCAGCCACGAGCCGATGCTCGTCGACGCCGTGAGCACGAGGACGATCCGGGTGGGCGCATGAGCAAGAAGACCCGCCGCCGCGCCTCGTCCCTGCCCGGCCGCGCACCGGCGAGCGGTGCACAGGCGGGCGGCGCAGAGCCGAGTGGCGCACAGCCGAGTGGTGCGCAGCCGAGCGCGCCGCCGCCACCACCCGTCGTACAACCCGAGCCAGAGCCCGTCCGCCCGATCCGCGTGCTCATCGACATCGAGCCCGAGCCGGTCTCGGAGAACGCCCTGCGCGAGCTGATGCGCGACTGGCGCCGGGGCCGCGCGACCCGGCACCTGTGGGACATGATCCAGGACGGGTACGTGGCGGTGCTGGCCACCGTGATGATCGGCGCGATGCTCGTCTCCGCGGTGATCCAGGCGCAAGGCGCCGTGTCCGCCTGTACGTCTGAGAGCTGCCAGTCATCCCGCACGCTCCTGCCGTGGGCGGCGCTGTGCGGAGTCCTCGCGTTGACGCTCATGGTGTCGCGCATCTTCGGCCCGGTCGTGGCGTCCGCCGCCGAGGGCTTCTGGCTCATGGAGGCGCCGATCAAGCGGGCGCGGATCCTGTGGGGACGCCTCGTCTCCGTGATGGTCGCCGCGATCGCCATCGCCGCGGTCTTCGGCGGCCTCGTCGCCGCGTTGAGCGGCTCGACCTGGTCAGGCGTCGTGAACTGGGCCGTCGCCGCCGGGCTCGGCGCCGGCGGGCTGACCGCCGTCGCGGCCGAGGAGCAGACGGCCGACCGTACGTGGATCGTCCGTACGCTGCAGTGGCTCGTCGGCATCGTCGGACTGGCCGCCCTCATGACGGTCGTCGCCGTGGCCGCCGGCTGGCTGCCGAGCGCGAGCTTCTTCACCTCGAGCGTGAACCGGTTCGACCTCATCGTGTCGATCGCCGGAGGCGTCCTGCTCGTCGGCGCGGGCCTGCTCGCCATCGCCCGGCTCGATGAGATCCGTCGAGCCCGCCTCGTGTCCGGCGGCTCGCTTGTCGCGGGGATGCAAGGTGCGATGTACGCGATGGACATGAGCCTGATGCGCGACATCCTCGTGGAGCGGGACGCGATCTCCCGCGGACACGTACGGCCCACCAAGGGCCACGGGACCGGCCTGGCGGCATTGGTCTACCGCGATGCCCAGCGCATCGTGCGCTTCCCGAAGCAGCTGATCCTGTTGCTGCTGAGCGTCGTCGTCCCGTACGCGGTCGGCGCGCTCGGGCTCGGCGTCCTGAGTCCGGTCATCTCCGGCCTGGTGCTGCTCACCGCGATCGTGCCGCTGCTCGGCATGATGCGCGTCCTCTCCCGTACCGGCGGGCTGGCCCGCTTGTTCCCGTTCTCGACGGCCCAGGTCCGTACGGCGGCGATGGTCGTACCGGCCATCGCGGCGCTGGTCTGGGTGATCGCTGTGACGCCCGCCTTCGCAGGCCTCGGCACCGGCGCCGCGCACCGGTCCTGGACGGATGCGGCGATCCACGCGATCGTCACGGGTCTCGCGGGCCTGCTCGGCGCCGTGCGCTGGGTGACCGCCAAGCCGCCGAACTACAACAAGCCGATGATGCAGCTGGGTGGTTTCGGCGCAATGCCTCCGGGCATGATCGGCAACCTCACCAAGGGCGTCGACATCGTCGCCCTCGTCTCGCTGCCGCTGCTGTTCGGCTGGTCGTACTGGATCAGCATCATCATCGCCGGCGTCGCCTTCTTCATCCTCCGCGGCTCGATGAACATGGAGGACCTCAGCGCCGCCCAGGAGGAGCAGAAGCGCACCCTCGAGGAAGCCAAGGCCGAAGCGGGAATGGGCAAGAAGAAGATTCCCCCGCCGAAGCGCTGACCGGCCGCAGCGTGTCCGGTTTGGAGAGGGCCTGACACATCCCGTGTCCCGCGACAATGTTGTCGGGCGCATCGGGCGCATCGGGCGCATCGGGCCACGGAGACGGCCCATCACCCAACTTTGGTCCCCGGTCCTTGATGGCCACCGTGCCCGGCATGACCCAGACACGTCTCGTCGCGTGCTCCCGCTGAACTCGATGAGCAGATGTGGGCGGACCCGGCTTGTGCTGCTTATCGGGCCAGGAGCGGCGAGCACCTTTCGCTCGACCCAGGTTGTGCAGGTTCTGGAGGCGCTTCTGTCCCGGAACGCATGCGTAACTCGGGTCCTGGAGATCGCGACGCCGACGAGGGCCCGCATAGCCAGCTCAACCTGGG
>PMLO01000159.1:11028-16797 GCA_003158895.1 Propionibacteriaceae bacterium | reverse complement strand
CTCCCCGTACGCCTCGTCCTGGTGATGAGACCCCACCCCGCCCGTGATGTACGTGCGGCGTGCGACGGCGGAGGTCCACTGTCGGGCGACCGCCTCGGCGAGCTCGTCGTCCTGTGACTCGACCGCGACATCCAGCGCCCCGGCGGCCAGGTAGAGCGCCCGAACGGCGTGACCCCTCATCGTGGTGGCGTCGCGTACCGGCATTTCGTCCTGGAAGTATTCGCGTCCGAACCGGCGGGGATCGAGCAGTCCGTGACCGCGTCGTTCGATGAACAGTCGCGCGAGCTCGAGATAGCGCGTGTCGCCGGTTGCCCGGGAAAACTCTGCCAGCGCGACCTCCACCTCGGGATGGCCGCAGATCGCCACGCGGCCGTCCGGCCCAAACTCCCGAACGAGGTGGTCGGCGATGCGCCGCGCCACGGCCGGAAGCTCGTCGTCGAGATCCGAACGCAGCCGGGCCACCGCTGCCTGCAGTAGGAAGCCNNCCGAAGGCTGTGTCGAGGTAGCCGTCGTCATCCTGGGCGGCGGCGACCCGGGCGACGAGCGCCCGGTACCGCGCCTCAAGTCCGCTGTCCGGCCGACGTGCCAGCTCCCAGGCCATCGCCTCGAGCAGCTTGTAGATCTCCGAGTCGACGAACTCGATGCCGTCGCGGTGCTCGCCGATGGTGCCCGCTGCGACCCTGTCGAAGTTCGCGGTCCATCCGACGCGCTCCATCCAGGTCTCGCAGTGCGAGAGGATCACCGACGCGTTCAGTTCCTGCTTCTCGGCCCAGAATCCGCCAGTGATCCTGAGTTCGTCGGGCCCGAGGGGTCGCAACGCACTCCGCGACGGGCTGACGGGACCTCCGCGCTTGGCTACGAGGTCAGGCGAAGACATCGTGCACCGAGGCTCCCGAGCGTACGAAAACGGCGATCCGCTCGATCGGGGTGCCCACCATGACAGTGCCGCCGCCGCTATGTACGGAGCCGTCGGCGACATCCACCCACTCGACCGTGCCCGGCAGGTAGACGGAGCGCTCGCTCTGCCCAGCGGCCAAAACCGGCGCGACCAGGATGTCCGGGCCGAGGAGGAATTGGTCGTCGATCGCCCAGGCGGCCGGGTCGTCCGGGAAGTCGACGAACAGCGGCCGGATCGGCGGCAGACCACGAACACTCGCCTCGTGCATCTGTTCGTGGATGTAGGGCCGCAGTCGTTCTCGGAGCTGGAGCGTGTCGGCGATGATCGGCGTCGCGACCTCGCCGTACGACCACACCTCGTTGGGTCCGCCGGTCATGTCGTAGCCGGTCGGGACGCGGGGTTCGCGGTCTCCGTGGAGTCGGAACAGCGGGCAGAACACGCCGTACTGGAACCACCGGATCATCAGCTCTTGGTACTCGGGATCGCTCGCGTTGCCGCCATGGAAGCCACCTATGTCGGTCGTCCACCACGGGATGCCCGAAATGGCGATCGCGAGCCCGGCCCGCAGCTGCTCGGACAGCGACGCCCAGGTCGCGGGGATGTCGCCCGACCAGACCGCTGCACCGTACTTCTGGGCACCGGCCCATGCCGATCTGCAGAGCAGGACCGTAGGCTCCTGGCCCGCGGCGGCCATTCCCTCGGCGAAGATCCGAGCGTTGTCCCGCGGATAGATGTTGATCGTCTCGGCTCCCGGCCCCGCGTACAAGGTCAGGTTGGAAGGCTGCGCAGGATTAAGCTCGGGCTCTGATGCGTCGAGCCAGAAGACCCGGATGCCACGCGCCAGGTAGTTGCGCTGTACCAGCCCCCACACGAACTCACGGGTTGCCGGGTTGCTCGGGTCGTAGAACCCGACAGGTTGCGGAGCCCCCATCCCCTTGTCCTGGATGGTTTGCAGGAACTCCACGCCCTGATCGGCCCCGACCAGCAGGCCGCGGTCGCGATACTCGTCGAAGTTCTCCGACAGCGGCGAGATGGTCGGCCAGATCGACACCATCAGCTCGACTCCGAGTTGCCTCAGTTCGGCGACCATCGCGTCGGGGTCAGGCCAGTCGGCCGGATCGAATCGGAAGTCGCCCATCGTAGTCCAGTGGAAGAAGTCGGCGACGATCACCGAGAGCGGCAGGCTGCGGCGGTGGTGCTCGCGCGCCACGTCGAGGAGTTCCTCCTGCGTGCGATAGCGCAGCTTGGACTGCCAGAATCCGCTCGCCCACTCCGGCAGTTCGGGTGCGTGCCCGGTCGCGTCGGCGTAACGCTCCAGGATGAGGGCGGGCGTGGGAGCCGCCGTGATCCAGTAGTCGATCTCCCTGGCCTGCCCGACCGTCCAGCGTGTCACGTTCGACGCGAACTCGACCCGTCCGACGGCGGGGACGTTCCAGAGCAGACCGTACCCACGGCTCGAGAGCACGAACGGGATGTTCACTTCCGCGTTGCGCTGAACCAGGTCGAGCGCCAGGCCCTTGAGGTCGAGGCGTCCGTGGGTTCGCTGGCCCATTCCGAACAGCTGCTCGCCCTCGTATGCCGCGAACTGCTGGTGGATCTCAAAGGCGCCTGACCGGTTCCCCTGATAGCTGCGCGCACCTGGCATCCAGAAGTGCTCGCGCTGCTCGGCGAGCAGCTCTTCACCGGTGCTCGTGCGTCGGAAGGTGAGCAGCGGCTCAGGGTAGGGAGCCTTGAGGTCTGCGTCCACCTCAACAGTCAGCTCGCCGTTGACCAAGGTGGCTCGGCCGGCTCCGATCGTGACCACCGGAGTCCCACCGGTCGGAGCCTCGTCGAGGGCTCCGATGCTCTCGGCCGGGATCCTGTACTGCGCAGCGCGGACGCGGACGCTATCCGTTCCCCATGCCGCAATGAGCAGCACTTCATGTTGGTGGCACACCCGCAGGACGCCGTCACTCTCGTGGAAAGTTGTCATCTGAGTTCCTCAGTCCTTGACGGCGCCCGCAGTGACTCCCGCGGCGACGTAGCGTTGTGCGACGAGCAGGAGGACGGCCGCGGGAATGGACGCGACGACGGCAGTCGCCATGATCGCGTTCCACTCCTGGTTGTTGTTGCCGATGTAGCGGTAGATGCCCAGCGTGATCGGCTGGAAGTCGCCTCCGCCGTCGAGGGTCGTGGCGAAGATGAAGTCGGACCAGGACCACAGGAAGGCGAACAGCGAGACGGTCACGACCGAGTTGCGGCTGACCGGAAGCACGATCGAGATGAACGTGCGCCACACGGACGCTCCATCGATCTTCGCCGCCTGGATCAGCTCGTCCGGGATGCTCGACATGAATGCCGTGAAGATCAGCACCCCGAACGGGACCGCGATCGTCGAGTCGGCCAGGATGAGGCCGGGGATGGAGTTGAGCAGGCCCAGGTTGAGATAGATCGCATAGAAGCCCATCGCCATGATGATCGCTGGGATCATCTGGGCGATCAGCAGAACGAAGCTCAGGGCGGATCCGCCCCGTGGACGCAGTTTGGCGAGCGAGTACGCGGCGGGGGCCGCCAGCACGAGAGTCAAGAGGACCGTACCCACGCCGATGACCAAGCTCGTGCCCAGGAACGGCAGCTGCTGCTCCATCACTCGCCGGTATCCATCAAGGGTTGCGTCGATCGGGATCAGGTTCGGAGGGCTCTTGCGCATGTTCCGCGCCGGCGTCAGCGAGACGTTGATCATCCAGTAGACGGGGAACAGCATGACCGCGGTCAGGATCACGCCGACGACGGTCTTCCACCATGGTCGTTTGCGCATCAGGCGGGGTCCAATCGACTCTGGGTGCGGATATAGATGAGACCGAAAATCAGCGCCACGAGGATGAGGAGGTTGCCCACTGCTGCGGCCGGGCTGAAGTCGGGAAGAAGTGAGCCGAATCCGAGGCGGTACGACCAGATGGCGAAGGTGGTCGAGGAGTCGGCGGGACCACCGCGGGTCATGATCCAGATGAGGTCGAACACCTTCAGCGTGTACACGAGGCCCAACAGGATGGTGATGGCCGACACCGGGCGAAGAAGCGGGAGGGTGATCCTCAAGAACTTCTGCCAGCCGTTGGCCCCGTCGATCGAGGCGGCCTCGTAGACCTCCAGGGGGATGCCCTCGAGCCCGCTGTAGAGGATGACCAGGTTGAACGGGATCCCGATCCAGATGTTCGCAATGAGAACAGCGAACAGCGACCAGTGCGGCGAGGTGAGCCAGTTGATCTGGCCGATGCCAGCCGCCTCGAGAAACGAGTTCACTATTCCGGAGTCGCTGTTGAGCATCCAGGACCACACCGAACCCGAGACCAGTAGCGGCAGCAACCAGGGCACCAGAAAGAGCGCCCGGAGCATGCCACTCAGTGGGAACTGACGGACGAAGAACACGGCGAGGGCGAGCCCGATCGAGAACTGGAACAGGATCGAGACGCCGACGAACAGGCCCGTGTTGAGCAGCGCCGGCCCGAAGGTCGGGTTCGCGAACACCGCCCGATAGTTCGCGAACCCGACGAACGGAGCAGTTCCGTCAATGAAGGAGCGGACGGTGTAGTCGCGCACGCTGAGCTCGACATTCCGCGCCAGCGGATACGCGTAGAACACCAGGAGGTAGATCACGACGGGCGCGATGAACGCCCATGCCGTCCAGCCTCCGCGTCGACGGACACGCCGAGCGGGGACGCTGAGCTGTGCTGTCATGATCTCCTCCTGGTGCTGTACGGACCGTGCTACTTGGCTGCGGACTGCGCGGCCTTCAATGCATCGGCCGGAGTGGCACTGCCGCTGAGCGCCTTCTGCACTGCTGTCCACAGCTGCTCGGAGATCTTCGGGTACTTGGTCCCGAGGTTGTCACCGGTACGAGCCTTGGCCACCTGAACCGCATCTACCCACGGCTTGAGGGTCGGGTCCGCGGCCAGCTGAGCCGCCTGCGCTTCCTTGCCGACCGAGATGTAGTTCAGGGTGTTGTCGGTCTTGACGATGTTCTCCGTGGACGAGAGGCAGGTCACGATCTTGGCGGACGCGACGTACCGCGAGGTGTCCTTCTGGACAGGAATCGTCAGGAACTCGCCACCGGTCGGTGCCGGAGCCGAACCGCCGGTCGCAGCGGGGAGAGGAATGACGAGGTCACCCATCTTCGTCGCGTCGGCCTTCTGCCAGGTGCCGTTCTCCGCGAACGCGAAGTCACCGGTCTGGAACTCCTGCCATGACGTCGTCTGGGTGTTGTTGATCACCGAGTTCGGCGCGTAGCCCTTCTTGACCCAGTCCGTCCAGAGCTGAAGCGCAGACTCAGCCTTGGTCGAGTCCAGCTGCGTGAGGTCGGCCCCGGCGCCCCAGAACCACGGCAGGAACTGGAAGCTTCCCTCCTCTGTTCCGATCGCGGAGAACGTGATGCCCTTGTGGCCCGCGGCCGTGACCTTCTGCAGCGCGGCGGTCAATGATGTCCAGTCCGTGATGCTCGCGATGTCCACTCCAGCCGCCTTGAGGACGGTCGGGTTGTAGTACAGCGCCAGAGTGTTCGACCCGATCGGCACACCGTAGGTCTTGCTGTCGATGACACCGGCGCTCAGGATGTTCGTCGCCACGTCGCCTACCACCAGCTGGTTCTGGTCGGTCGTGGTGAGGATGCCGGCCGAGGCCAAGGTCGAGACGACCGGGTTGTCCACGAGCAGGATGTCGGGTGAGTTGCTCTGCTGACCGGCCAGTAGTGCCTTGTTGGTCAGGCCGCTGGTGTCGTAGCCGGAGCGCTTAATGGTCACGCCCGCTGAAGCAGCGCACGTGTCGATGACCTTCGCCCAATCCGAGGTCGCGTCGTACTGGGGATAGGGGTCCCAGAAGGTGTAGCTGCCCTTGGCGGC
>PMLO01000159.1:0-10996 GCA_003158895.1 Propionibacteriaceae bacterium | reverse complement strand
CAGCAATCAACGCTGATCTGCCTCCCCTAGCGGGTGCTTCCCCGATCCGTGATGCGCGGCTCGACGAAACGGACGGCGTACTCTCCCGCAGCCGCGGGGTCGACCATTCGACGGACCAGGGCCTGAACCGCGGAGCGGCCCAGCTCGTCGGGCGACGTCTCCACGGCCGTGTATGGCAGGGAGAACAGTCGCCCGAATTCCTCCGAGAAGATGCCGACCACCGACAGGTCGTCCGGCACTCCTATTCCGCGGTCATGTAGGACCGTCGGAAGTGCGGCGATCGCGGCATCGTTGTGCACGATCATCGCGGTGGCCTCAGGGCGATCATCCAAGATCTCGTTCAGCTGGCGGTTCACAGCGGGCTGCTGAGTCTCGCCGGCGTAGGAGAACATCTGGATGCCGTATCGCGATGCCCGCTCGAGCGCCGCGTCACGGAAGCGCCAGGCATAGGCGCCACCACGTTCGAAAACATGCTGCTGCGGGGTGATGAGGATGATCGACCGGTGGCCCCGCTCACGCAGGTGCTCGACGAGGATCCGCGCCGACTCCTCGAAATCGAGGTCGAACACGTCGACACCGTCCGTGTGGCTCGGAAGGCCGACCATCGATCCAGGCTGGCGTGCCTCCCGAAGAACGGGAATGCGCGCATCGTTGTGCGCCACGTTGAGCAGCACGATCCCGTCAACCATGTCCGAGCTCGTGATACGACGCAGGGCCTGCGGCGCATCAGTCTCGGTGACCATCAGGATGTCGTACCCCGCTTCCCGGGCAGCATCCGAGATCGGGAGCACGTACTGAAGCATGGCGGGCGAGAACTCATCGGCGAAGAAGTGCACAAACAGCCCGATAACCATGGTCTGCGAGGTCGCGAGCGCTCTCGCCCCGGCATTGGGCGTGAAACCGAGCTCCACAATCGCCTCATGGATGCGGTCTCGCGTCTCGGAGGAGATCGAACGCTTGCCACTGAGCGCGTAGGAGACAGTGCTGCGGGAGACCCCCGCACGCCTGGCCACATCGCCAATGGTCGCCATGACCAGCCGTCTCCTTCGAACCGATTCGATGCACTGTAACCAGATGTCGGAGGCTGAGTCAAGGGCGATCGCGAACCGGTTCGACACATCGATATCAAGATGCTGGAGACTCTCGCCAGGATCGACCGCACTCGGCGCGGCAGAACCGCTTGCCAGTGAGACGCGACAGGGGCCCAGCCAGCCGAGCGCCAGCTCCAGTCTCGGGCGAACTCGTCGAAGGTGCTGATCCGAAAGCCCGCCTCGATCACGCCCGTGGTGCGTTGCGGGAGGGGATCACGGGGCCCTAGGCAGGTCAGTAGCCCGCGGGAGAACCCGAGCCAGCCAGCGCCGTCCTCGCTCGTGGTGACCTGGACCCCGAGGACCTCGCGGTGGGCCGTCGGCGTTCACGCCCGTCGCGACCAGGGCATGGACCGGGACGACCCAGCCGCCCAACTCGCCATGCCCCTAACAAGGGGGTTCACATGTCAGTCGAGCGCTAGGACCTCACGCACAACGGGGTCGACCAACGCCAGCGCGGCGGCGCGACCATCTGCGGCCGACGTCGCTGCGCGGGCGCTCGCGGAGATCCCCTGACAGGTCTCGAGGCTGTGCCGCTTGAGCGCGAAGCGCACCGCCGGCAGCGCAGCGGGCGACATCGACAGGCTCGTGACGCCCAAACCGGTGAGCACCCTGACGGACACCTTACAGTTCTCGATGGGCTGCAGCGCACGCCAGTTGTCGTCGGCTGGAGCCGTTGGCGCCGACAGTCGTCAGCTCGGCGTAGTGAAGCACGTTGGAGTCCATCCTCATGGTCGGGTTGCCTTGGCAGGGCAGCCACGAGCGAGGTCCCTCAGCCGCGGGCGAGCATCGGAAGACCATATTCCTGGGCCTTGCCGCCGCTCCGGCGTGATCGCGACGTCCGGAAAGACGAAGGGCGCCCCCGAATCACGCCAGGAAGACGCGGGGGCCGGCCGCCTCAAGCTCGGCGGCGACGTCGGCCGGGACACCGACGTCGGTGATGATGGTGTCGACCTCGGCCAACGCGGCTACGTGTCCGAAATCGGTCCGGCCGATCTTCGTGTGGTCGGCCAGCACGACGGTCCGGCGGGCCGCCGCGATCAGGGCCCGCTTGACCGCAGCCTCGGCAAGGTCCGGGGTGGTCAGCCCCTGGGCGACGGTAAGCCCGTTGGTGCCGATGAACGCGACATCGGCGTAGATGTCGCGCACGTCCCGCTCGGCCCACCGACCGACCGCAGCCAACGTCGAGCGCCGAATCGTCCCCCCGAGCATGTGCACCGTGACGGCCGGATGGTTGGCCAGCGCGACCGCGATCGGCAGCGCGTGGGTGACCACGGTGAGCCTCAAGTCCACAGGCAGCAGAGCGGCGAGCAGCGCCGTCGTAGTCCCAGCATCGATGATGACCGCCCCGCCGTCCGGGAGCTCGTCGAGCGCGGCCCGGGCGATGCGTTCCTTCTCCGCGGCCATGACCGCCTCGCGCTCGGGCACAGCCGGCTCGAAGCCGAGCCGCTCGATCGGTATCGCGCCGCCGTGCACACGGTGCAGAAACCCGCGGCGCTCAAGCGCAGTGAGGTCGCGGCGCACAGTCTCCTGCGTCACATCGAGGAGCTTCGCCAATGAGCGCACCTCTACCCGTCCCGCGCTCCGCGCGCGGGTGAGGATCTCCTGCTGTCGCTCAGTTGCGTACATCTCGGGCACGATCGTAGGGGGACCCAACCTGGAAGTGCCGTAACTCCTTGGGATCGGACGTCGTGGCGACCGTCGGGTTGTGGGGGACGCCCACGTCGCTGAGTCCGGCACCACGCGTCATGGCGCAACTCACTCGGCGTCCAGGTCGGTTGCAAGCAGGTCGACAAGCTGGTCGAGAACCGCCGCGTCGTTCGAGGCGAGGACGACCTCCTCGCCGTTCTTCACGCCCATGCCCATCACGAACAAGATGCTCGAGGCATCAACGGCGGCCTCCCCGTCCCGAGCGATGGTGACTGCGGCGCCGGTTCGACCTACTGCCTGCGTGAACATCATCGCCGGGCGGGCGTGCAGCCCCACCTTCGATGCAACGACGACCGTGCGTTCGGCCACAGGAGGCCTCCTTCGGATCCGGTGTTCTCTTGTCGTACGGAGCCCGTGGCCGGGCAGCTCCGGGTTCCCTGAAGTGCAGATGCCCGCCCGGGACGATCCCGGGCGGGCACCTGTCGTCGATCAGCGGCTACCGGTCAGAGCGCTGACGCTCTCGATGCCCTCGACCGCCTCTTCGTCCGGGTTGCGACGGATCGACTTGGCGACGATCACCAGAGCTGCCGAGACCACCATCCCGGCGGCGATCGCGAGCAGGAACAGGAAGGGCTGGTTCACCAGCGGAGTCACCCAGAACCCGCCATGCGGGGCGAGTACGCCGGTGTTGAAGGCCATCGCGAGGCCGCCGGTCACCGCACCACCGACCATGAACGACGGGATCATGCGAATCGGGTCGCCGGCGGCGAACGGAATGGCGCCCTCGGAGATGAACGACAGGCCGAGCAACCAGGCGGACTTGCCCGACTCACGCTCGGACTCGCTGAACAGCTTCGGACGGACCACTGTCGCGAGCGCGGCGGCGAGCGGCGGCACCATGCCGGCCGCCATGACGGCGCCCATGATCACCGCAGGACGATCGGTGCTGAGCACCGCGTTGGCCAGGCCGGCCGTGGCGAAGGTGTACGCGACCTTGTTGAGCGGGCCACCGAGGTCGAAGCACATCATCAGGCCGACGATGATGCCGAGGAACACCGCGGAAGTGCCGCTCATGCCCGTCAGCCAGGCCTTCATGCCATCGTTGACGGCCTTCATCGGCGGGCCGATCACAATCACTGCGAGGACACCCGTGATCAGCGTCGCGAGCAGCGGGATGACCACGACAGGCATCACACCACGCACGCCCTTCGGGACCTTCCAGCGCACGATCCACAGCGCGAGGAAGCCGGCGAGGAAGCCGGTGACGATGCCGCCGAGGAAGCCAGCGCCCACGGCGGCGGCGATGGTGCCGCCGACGAACCCGGGCACGATGCCGGGCCGGTCAGCGATCGCGAAGGCGATGTAGCCGGACAGCGCCGGGACCAGGAAGCCGAACGCGGCGCCCCCGACGTAGAACAGCGCCACGGCCCACGACTGGGCTGAGAACCAGCCGAAGTGCTGCGCGAACGTGGTCAGGGCGATGCTGGCGCCGTTCGACAGGTCGATCCCGTGCGCGGCCGCGTACGCAGCCACGGAGGGGTTGTCGGCGGTGCCACCGATGATCTTGGTGACGACGATCGCACCGTCCTTGCCCCACCCGGCCGTGCCGAGCAAGAAGCCGAGGGCGATGAGGATGCCGCCGCCCGCGACGAATGGGATCATGTACGAGACGCCGGTCATGAGGTACTTCCGGATCCGGGTGCCGACCCCCACGTGACGGGTGGCGACGGGGGCCGCGGCCTCGGCGACCTTGCTCGCACCGGAGCCCTGGGCCTCGACCGCGGAGACCGCCTGAGCGATGACCTTGGCCGGGTCGTGGACGGCGGCCTTGACACCGACATCGACGGACGGCTTGCCGGCGAACCGGTCCTTGCCCTGGACCTCCAGGTCGGCGGCGTAGATCACGCCGTCGGCCGCAGCGATGACCGCCGGGTCGAGCGGGTTCGACCCGGCCGATCCCTGGGTCTCCACGATGCACTCATGCCCGGCGGCCTTCGCGGCCTGTTCCAGAGCCTCGGCTGCCATGTAGGTATGCGCAATACCTGTCGGGCAGCTTGAGACTGCGACGAACTTCATTGGGGAACCACCTCTCGATTTACGATGTCGGCAACCTCGCCGGCGCTGGGGGCTTGCAGGATGGAGCTGCGGAACGACTCGTGCACAAGACGTCTGGCGAGTGCAGCGAGGATCTTCAAGTGGTCGGCGTCGCCGCCGGCCGGGGCCGCGATGAGGAAGACCAGCGTCGCGGGACCGTCGGGCGCCCCGAAGTCCACCCCGCCCGGCACCCGGCCTACGGCGAGGGACGGCACGGTGACGTGCTCGGAGCGGGCGTGGGGCAGTCCGATGCCACCCGGCATGCCGGTGGCCATCTGGGCCTCCCGGGCGCGGACGTCTGCATGGAAGCCGTCTGCATCCGTGACTCTCCCGGCTGCGACCATCAGGTCGATCAGCGCTCGAGTGGCTTCGTCGCGGTCCGCGGCGACGAGGTCCAGAGCGACGAGTTCCGGAGTGATAAGGGGTTCGGCCATGTCACAGCTCCTTCAGGGTTAGGGACGGATCAGGATCAGCGACCATACGTACGGCCGCCTGGTCAATGTGTTCGGGTCGGGGCATCTCGGTCCCGGGCAGCAGGACAGCCGCGCGCCCCCAAGCGACCGCCGTGCGAAGCCGCTCCGGCGACGGTGCGCCATCTGCGGCCAACCAGCCGGACAAGGTCGCATCGCCGGCGCCGACCGTGGACAGCGGCACCAGCGGGTCTCCACCGGCCCACCACATCCCGGCAACGGTGACCAGCAGGGCGCCGTGGGAGCCCAGGCTGACCAGCACAGCCTCGTTGCCGGCAGACAGGACCTCTCGAGCGGCGGCCTCGACGTCGCCGACCGTGGTCAGCTCGCGTCCCACCAGCTCGGCGAGCTCTTCGGTGTTCGGCTTGACCACAGCGAGACCGCCGGCGGCGACGGCCGCCTTCAGCGGGGCACCCGAGGTGTCCAGCGCGTACGAGGCGCCACGCCCGGCGGCGAGCGCTGCAAGCCGGGTCAGGAACGCCTCCGGGACGCCCTCCGGGAGGCTCCCTGCGACGACGACCCACGCCGCGGTGGGAAGCTCGGACTTGACGGCATCCAGGATCGCGTCTAGCTCCGCCTCGGACAGCTGCGGCCCTGGCTCGTTGATCTTGGTCGTCGAGCCCTTGGCATCGACCAGGGTGACGTTGCTGCGGGTCGCGCCGTCGATCTGGACGGGGTGGACGGGCAACGCGAAGTCGGCGAGCTCGGCGATCAGGGTCCTGCCGTCCGCCCCGCCGACCGGGAAGACTGCAACGGTCGGGATTCCGTGCTGGTTCAGGCCTCGCGAGACGTTGATGCCCTTGCCTCCGGCGTCGAGCCACACCTGCGACGCCCGGTTGACCTCTCCGGGGATCAGCTCGTCGACGCCGAGGGTGCGGTCGAGACTGGGGTTGAGCGTCACGGTCACTACTGCTCGCTGTTGCCCATTCACGGCTACCTCGTCTCCATCGACTGGTGTTGTGTCCGTTTCTAGCCCCATATCGGGGCGTTGTCAACAGATGTCCCACACAAACACGAAACATCGGCCCGATTCGGGCAGCCCAGGAGCCCCTAACGCTCAGGATCGGACTTGAGTTCCTGAATCAGGCCAGGAAGACGCGGGGGCCGGCTCCGCCTGAACCGTGCAGGGTCCAGCCCGTGGGTTGTCAGACCGGCCGGTACTCGACTGAGTCGATCTCGATGACGGTGTCGGATTCGGCTCCGTTGCTCGTCCCGTACACGCCGAGGAGCACGCCGATGAACCCGCCGGCGGCGACGCTGTCCAGCTCGCGTCCGTCTGCGATGGCCAAGGTCGTCGCCGCAGCGCCCCCGGCTTCCAGGGCGAGCGTGTAGTCGGCGTCGCGCACCCGAAGGGCCAGGCGCAGGGTGTCGCCTACAGCGACGTCGGGCGTGACCTCGCCGAGGATGTGCTCGACCCCGGTGCGCCGGTGGATGGCGCGTACCACCACCTCGCCTGTGGATGCGGTGAGGACGGCGAGCCGGACGTGGTCGTTCTCGGACTGGCGTATCGCCAGACCCGCCTCTTCACCGGGTGCGACAGGGGCGCGCAGGGTCACGGAGAAGTCGAGACTGCGGTGCTGTTGACGGACGCCCAGGAACGCCGGCGTCGACGGGTCCTTCAGCGACGCCCTGCTCAGCCGCAGGCTCCAGCCGTCGCCCCGGGGGGACAGAAGACCATCGACCGGTCCCCTCAGCGAGGTCCAGCGCGAGTCCGTAGGCGGTATCAACCCTCCCGCTTCCTCATCCGATCGTACGGATCCGGGTGTCGCGAACGGCACCTCCACCTGGTCGGTGAGCCTGCCGATCCCTGGTGCGAACACCGGCCACCCCTTCTCCCACTCCACCCGGACGAGGAAGGTCTCGCGGCCGAGCGGGTAGTGGTAGCCGCCGTACGGACGCATCGCCAGGAGCACGGCCCACCAGCTTCCGTCCGCTGCCTTCACGAGATCCGCGTGACCGGCACCAACGATGTCGGCGCTTCGTCCGAGGTGGCGATGGGTGAGGACAGGATTGCTCCGGGAACCCTCGTACGGACCCGTCACGCTGCTCGAGCGAGCAACAACGACGGCATGCTCGTAGTCGGTGCCACCCTCGGCGGCGAGCAGGTAGTAGGTCCCGTCGACCTTGTAGATGTGCGGTCCCTCGGCCCAGACCGCCCCGAGCAGCGCACCGCTCCACAGGACGTACTCCGGCCCCACAAGCACCTTCCCGGCGGGGTCGTACTCGCGCAACCAGACCTCCGTCTGGTCGTGCCACTCCCGCTCACGAGCAAGCCGTGTGCCATGGATCCAGACCCGTCCGTCATCGTCGAAGAACACCGACGGGTCGATGCCGTCCGCGTCCAGCCACACAGGGTCCGACCAAGGCCCGGCAGGGTCCGCGGCCGTCATCAGGAAGTTGCCACCGCGACGCGGGTCGCTCGGATCGACGAGTGTGCAGACAACCCAGAACAGCCCGTCGTGGTGGCGCAAGGTCGGCGCGAAGAGGCCGCCCGAGGAGGCGATCCCTTCATAGTCGAGCACTCCGACCCGGGCGACCACATGACCCACAAGCTCCCAGTGAGCCAGGTCCGTACTGTGGAACACCGGCAGGCCCGGGAAGTACTCGAAGGTGGACGTGACGAGGAAGTAGTCCTCTCCCACTCGGCAGATCGACGGGTCGGGATGGCAGCCAGGCAGGATCGGGTTCCGGACGAGGCTCACGAAACGGTCGCTCCCACCAGCTTCTGGTCGGTGACCGCCACCTCGTACACGTCGCCTGTGATCGCAAGGATCGCGCGTTCGGTGGCTCGGCCCGGTACCGGTTCGGCGACGGTGAGGCCTGTGTTGGAGATCGCGCCGTTCGTAGCGCCGACGCTCGGTAGACCGTTGACCGACGCGGATGCATGGGAGGCGACCCACACCTCGACGTCCCCAGGCTCGACGATCCGTACGAGGCGCCGATCGGTGAACGCGAACCGTGTGCTGGGCACCTGGAACGTGACCTGGCGAGACTCACCAGCGCGGAGATCCACGCGGACGTAGCCCAGCAGCGTCACGGCCGGGCGCACGACGGACGCCTTCAGATCGCGCCCGTACAGCTGGACAACCTCGGTGCCGTACATGTCGCCCGAGTTGGTGACGGTGACAGAGGCACGGAAGACGGCGCCCGCTTCCACGGACGTGTCGACGTTGAGTCCGGCGTAGCAGAAGGAGGTGTACGACAAGCCGAAGCCGAAGGGACGTACGGGTGTGGGGTCTGTGGAGGTGACCTCCGATGGCCCGCCGAGGATCGGCTGGAGGTACGAGTACGGCTGTGCCCCGGCTGAGCGCGGCAGCGAGACCGGTAGCCGTCCCGACGGGTTGACCGCACCGGTCAGGATGTCGGCGATGGCTAGTCCACCGCCTTCTCCGGGAAAGAACGCCTGAAGGACCGCTGCGGGGCGGGGTTGGGGACCATCCAGGGCCCAGCCGATCGCGTACGGGCGTCCGGTGAGGAGCACGAGGGCGACTGGCGTTCCTGCGGCGACCACGGCTTCGACGAGCTGGCGCTGTACGCCTGGCAGCTCGAGCGACTCGCAGTCGTTGCCCTCGCCCATGGTGCCGCGGCCGAACAGGCCGGCCTGGTCGCCGACCACCATCACCACGACATCGGCGCTGGCCGCGGCCGCGACCGCTGCCGCGAAGCCTGACCTGTCGTCGCTGTCGACCTCGCACCCCTGTACCACGACGACGTCCGGCGCCGGTTCGCGGGCAGCGAGTGCGGCCCCGAGAGCCTCGCGGACCGTAGGGATGGCGATGCCGATCTCGTGGTCCGGGTAGTGGGCCAGCACGTGGTTGGCGAAGGAGTAGCAGCCCTGCAGTGCCTCGGCGCGATCGGCGTTGGGACCGATGATCGCAACCCGCCGCAGATCCTGGCCCGGGCGGCCCAGCGGAAGCATGCCGTCGTTGGACAGCAGCACCATGGACCGTTCGGCCAGGCGACGGGCGAGTGCCTGGTGCTCCGGTGGGTCCAGGTCGATGGCCGTCGGGGCATCGTCGGCGAAGGCGTCGGGCTCGAGAAGACCTAGGGCCTCCTTCTGGGCGAGGGCCCTGAGCACAGCCCGGTCCACGTACGCCTCGGAGATGACGCCTGTGCGGATCTTCTCTGCCAGAGGCGCGAGGTACGCGTCGCCTGCGGGCAGCTCGATGTCGATCCCCGCGGTCAAAGACTGGACGGCGGCATCGCCTCGATCCGCGGCCACCGCGTGCATCACCTCGAGGAAAGCCACGGCGAAGTAGTCGGCGACGACGACACCGGTGAACCCGAGGCGGTCACGCAGGACGCCGGTGAGGAGGTCCGCGTCCGAGGCGACCGGCACCCCGTCGAGGTCCACGTACGAGTTCATCACCGACCAAGCGCCCCCCTCGACGATGGCCATCTCGAAGGGGGGCAGGTAGACGTCTGCGATCTCGCGCGGACCCACGTGCACGGGAGCATGGTTGCGACCGGCGGTGGATCCCGAGTACCCGAGGAAGTGCTTGAGCGTCGCGTGGACTCCCGCGCCCTGCAGCCCCTGTACGAACGCGGTCCCCACGGTGCCGACCAGGTACGGGTCCTCGCCGATGCACTCGTCGACGCGACCCCAGCGAGGATCGCGGATGACGTCCAGGACAGGCGCAAGCCCTTGGTGGATGCCGAGAGCGCGCATCGACGAACCGACCGCAGCACCGACCTCGCGTACCAGGGAGGGGTCGAAAGACGCCCCCCACGCAAGGGGAGTGGGGAAGGTGGCAGCCTTCCACGCCGCGATCCCGGTGAGGCACTCCTCGTGCACGAGCGCGGGAATGCCGAGGCGGGTTTCGCGCTGGAGTCGGCGCTGCTCGGCCCACAGCCAGGCCGCGCGCTCCGCGGCGTCGACCGGCCTGGTCCCGTACACGCGGGTGTAGTGACCAATGCCATGCCGGGTGGCCTCCGCCAGTGCCGAGGCCCCGCCGGACGACGCGGTCATCTCGCCCTGCATCGGCGCCACGACGTTCCCGCCCTGGTCGACCCAGTACCCCACGATCTGGGCAAGCTTCTCCTCCAGAGTCATCTGGGCGACGAGACCTTGAACCCGATCGGAGACCGCAGGCAGCGCAGGTAGGGCAAGAGTGGATGTGGACACGGGGTCCAGCTCCTTCGGATCGTAGGTTTCGTGTAGGAAGTGAGGGACGGTCCGTCAGCCCTTGACAGCCCCGGACAGACCGCCGACGATCCGTCGCTCGAAGATGCTGAAGAACAGCAGCGCCGGGATCATCGAGAGGGACGTGAAGGCCAAGACTGCGGCAGTGTCCACGGAGTGCTCAGACGAGAACGCCTGGACACCCAGCGGCAGCGTGTACTGCGCGGAGTTGTTGAGGATGAAGAGAGGCAACAGGTAGCCGTTCCAGGCACCGATGAAGGCCAGGATCCCCGTCGTGATCACTCCCGGAAGAGACAGCGGCAGCACCATGCGGAAGAAGAAGGCGATTCGGCCAGCACCATCGATGGCTGCCGCCTCCTCCAGCTCCTTGGGGATCGCGGCCAGGAACGGCACCAGGATGATCACGGTCGCCGGGAGCGCGAAGGCGATCTGGGGCAGGATGATGCCGACGAGGTTGTTGGTCAGGCCCAGGTTCTTGATCAGCAGGTACAGCGGCGTGATGGCCACGGTCAGCGGAAACATCAGGCCGGCGGCGAACAGCGAGTACATCG
>PMLO01000178.1:9244-12389 GCA_003158895.1 Propionibacteriaceae bacterium | reverse complement strand
TCGCCCCCGTCGTGACCACCGGATCGACCGCGGGTCTCGACCTCTCCAATGCGGCGATGTGGGACAAGGTCGCCCAGTGCGAGTCCGGCGGCAACTGGCACATCAACACCGGCAACGGCTACTACGGCGGCCTGCAGTTCGCCAGCGCGACCTGGCTGGGCCACGGCGGCGGTCAGTTCGCCCCCCGCGCTGACCTGGCGTCGCGTGAGCAGCAGATCACCGTCGCGAACCGCATCTACGCGACGTCCGGCCTGAGCCAGTGGGGCTGCAAGGCGTAACCGCTCCACACCACGTACGAACCCCAGGTGCCCGCTCCGGTGCCTGGGGTTCGTCTGTGTCAGACCTCGTCCCTCGTCCACGAGGTAGACACGGTCAGCCTCCGACCAGTCGTTCCAGAGCGAAGGCGAACAACCCTTCCGTACCGTCGGGGTCGATGGCGCCTTCGACGGCAAGTCCGTTGGAGAGCGCGAGGATGAGGACGGCCAGCTGATCGGCGTGGTCCTCCACGCCGGCGCGTACGAGTTCGCCCGCGATCGCGTCGCGGAACTCCTTCCGCCGTTCCCGCAGCTCGATCGCGTTCGCGCGCTCCCCGCGGACACTCGCCGCCCAGAACTCGAGGAACGCAAGATGCCAGTTCGGATCGTCCGCGGTGAACGATGCCAGACGTTCGCCCAACGCATGGCCGGCGGCGGGTGTGCTGTCGCCCACGACAAGACGCGCGCTGGCGAGCCGCTCGTGAGTGCGCGCTTCGAGGACCTCGAAGAACAGCTGCTCCTTGCTGCTGAAGCTCGAGTAGATGGCCCCCTTGGTGAGGCCCGCCTCGGTGGCCACCTCATCGAGGGACGCCGCTTCGAAGCCTCGCTCGGAGAACACCGTGGCAGCTGCTTCCAGAAGGCGCGCCCGCGTCTCTTCGCGGGTCGGCCGACGACGAGCTCGGGGTTGTGCTGGCATGCCAGCACGATACCCTAAGTATTGAATACCGTCGGTATGGAAAGAGGAAGCACATGTCCACCACCGTCGTCACCGGAGCGGCCGGGTTCGTCGGCCGCCATCTCGTCGAACGTCTCGTCACTGACGGCTGGGACGTCATCGCCTTCTGCCGCGAAGGGGACCGGACGGATCTGCTACCCAGGGTCCGGATTGCCATGGGCGACCTGGGCGATGCCGAGTCCCTGGACCGCGCCTTCGCNNGCCAGCCGCCTCGTCGTCACCTCCTCGATCTCCGCGTACGGCTACCAACCAGGAGTGCGGTTGCGGGAGGACTCCCCCTCGAACGTCGCCGCCAAGGGCGACAACTACGGCAAGAGCAAGTGGGCGGCCGAGCAGCTGGTCAAGGCCGCCAGTCGCTCGGGACGCCTCTCGGCCGTGATCCTCAACCCCGTCAACATCCTCGGCGCGTATGACGCCGCGAACTGGTCCAAACAGCTGATTCTGCCGATCTACCACAACGGGTTGCGCGTGGTGCCGCCCGGATCGGCCACATGGGTCTCGGTGCACGACGTGGTCGCGGCTCAGATTGCCGCGGTGTCGGCCCCTGTTGAGGGAGGGAACGTGATCCTCGGTGGGACCGAGGCGACCTTCCTCGACGTCGTACAGACCATCGCCCGCCTGCTGGAAGCCCCGGTCCCGGAGCGTGCCACCTCCCGGCCGCTGCTCGGACTCGCGTTCCTCGCCACAGAGCTCAAGGCGGCCATCACCCGTTCGGAGCCTGAGCTGAGCCTCGCCAAGTACCGGCGGGCCACGGGAGACCTGCTGGTCGACGACACGTTGGCGCAGACTGTCCTCGGGCTGGGCCGCACCCCGCTCGTCGACATGCTCGCCGAGACCATCGACTGGCTGCGCGACGTCGGACTGCTCGCCGCGACGGGAGGGTCGCTATGAACGGTCGCACCGCACCGCACCCCGCGTGGGTCCCCGTGGCGGACGAGCCGGTTCATGCGGAGATCTTCCACAACGAGCTCGTCCGCGTGTACGAGGCGCGGATCGAACCCGGGGCGACGACCCTGGACCATCGGCACGACGAGGACACGGTGTACGTGGTGGTGCGCGGCGGTACGTTCCGCTCGGACAACAGCTGGCGCCAGCGCAACGTCACCCGCCCGGGACGGTCCACCGGCCTGCTTCGTACGGTCGGCTGGCTGGTCAGACGCCTCGCGGTCGGGTGGCTGCGGGTGCCCGACGGCACCCTGACGTGGCAGCCGCATGCGGAGCGCCCCCTGGTGCATCGAGTGACCGCTTCGAGGTCGAACGATGTCGCCTTGAGGATGCTGGGGATCGAGCTCCGGGGACATCGGCCACCCCGGCGCATCCCCGAGACCAGAACGGTTCGCTTGGAGTATGCGTCGCCGCGCAGCACCAGCTACCGGGTCACCGCCCGGTCGGCCACGACCGTCGCCGTTCCGGGCGAGTCGGTCGTCACCGTCGTCACGGGCCGGCTGCTCATGGCAACCGGCCGTGAGCACATGCCCGGCGACACGTTCTGGGTCGCGCACGACGATGCTCTGACGCCGGAGTCCAGCGACCCGTTCCTCGCCGTCGTGACCCTGGTCTGAGTGCCTCAGACCTCGCGTACGAGGAGCACGATCGGCGACTCCGGCCACATGGCCGGGAGCGCCAGTCCTTCACCGGCGAGCCACGCGCCTGACGCCTGGGTGCCGACGAACTCGGCACCCTGCGCGTCTCCGAACCACGGAGCCTTGAAGGACGGCAGCGCACTCGGGCCGTCGACGACCACAGGACGTACGGCGTAGTGCTTGGTCGGGTCGAGCCCCGCGAGCCGGATCCGCCCGAACGTGAGCTCCATGGCGGAGACGGTCGTGGTCGAGACCACGTAGGCGGCTCGGGTCCGGTCCGGCGACACGACACCCGTCAGCCACACGCCCTCCTCGTCGCCGCGGACGACGACACCGGAGTGAAGCAGGGAGCGGATCCCCTTGTACAAAGCGATCCACATCTTCAGCTCGGCGAGTTCGGCGCCGCTGACGGTACGAAGGTCCCACTCGACGCCCAGGTGTCCGATGAGCGCGGTCGACGCGCGGAACGCCACACTGTGCTGGCGCCCGGTCTGATGGGACGGCGAGCTGCCGATGTGGGTGCCGAGCAGCTCCGGCGGTAGCAGCGTCATCGTCCAGCGCTGGATCCGCAG
>PMLO01000178.1:0-9239 GCA_003158895.1 Propionibacteriaceae bacterium | reverse complement strand
GCGAGCGTCTGCTCGTGCACCGCCGGCCGACCACCGGCCAGCGGGCTCCCGCCGTCGACGAGGTCACGGTTGTGGTCCCACTTGAGATAGCCGATCTCGTACTCGTCCAGGAGCGCGGTCAGCGACGTCCTCAGGTAGTCGTAGCAGGCCGGGTTGGTCAGGTCGAGCACGTACTGCTGACGCTGCGGCGGCGCGAGCCGGCCCGGCACCTGGATGATCCAGTCCGGGTGGGCGCGGGCCACGTCGGAGTCGAGGTTGACCATCTCCGGCTCGACCCACAGGCCGAACTGCATCCCGTGGCCGCGGACCCGGTCGACGAGCGGGTGCAGGCCCTGAGGGTACACGTCGGGCGAGACGAACCAGTCCCCCAGCCCTCGCGTGTCGTCGCGCCGTGCACCGAACCAGCCGTCGTCGAGCACGAACCTCTCCGCGCCGATCTGGGCGCCGAGGTCGACCAGCCGGAACAGCTCGTCGATGTCGTGGTTGAAGTACGTCGCCTCCCAGCTGTTGAGCGTGACCGGCCGCGGCGTCGTCGGATAACCCTCCCGAGCTCGCAGGAAGGTGTGGAAGCGTCGCGAGAGGGCGTCGAGCCCGTGACCGTACGACCCGTACAGCCAGGGCGACGTGTACGACGCGCCCGCCGCGAGGATGATCTCGCCAGGGAGCAGCAGTTCGCCGCCGCCGAGCCAACGCCCGGTCGCGAGGCGCTCGGCAAGATGGACGTGGTTGCCGCTCCACGCGACGTGGACGCCCCAGACATCTCCCGAACGGAACCCGAACCCGGGTTCGCCGGCGTGCAGCACGGTGGCCGCCTCGAAGCCGGTACGGCCGCGGCGTCCTTCGCGGACGTGCGCTCCGACGGCGAACGGCAACCGCTGCGGCGTGCGCTCCGTGCCCCAGTGGCCGGCGAAGTCCAGCAGCTCGGTCGCTCGCGGCGGTACGGGCAGGCGCGGCGTGACCGCGGTGAGCGCGTACGGCTCGTCGCTGAGGTTGGTGACACCCGCTCGAGTACGTACCAGACCACTCGGCAGGAGCTCGATCTCGAGCCTGAGTCCGAGTTGTGTGCGGTCGTCGTGGGCTGTCACCACGACCGCACCGGGGCCGCCCTCGTGGGCATCGTCGAGCTCTTCGCCGTCGACCGTCACCGAGTCCGTACGCCACCGGGGCGACCAGTCACGGCCGTCGCGCTGTCCCTCGACACCGGGCCGTCCGAAGAAGCCGACGCCGGACTCGGGGAGGATGGACACCCGTACCGGCACGTCCATCCCGCCGTCCGCGCCCGGAGGCTCGATCGCCAGCACGGCCGACGTGACGTCAGCGGTGGATTGGGGCAGCGCCGGCCCCCAGTGCACGATCTCGGGCAGTGCGTCCTCGCGCAGCACCATCCACAGTGCGACGCCCTCTGCACTGAGCGCGATCATCCTCTTGCTCATTCCCCCGGTCTCCTCCCGACGCAGCCAAACTAGTGCTCGCTGGCCACGCCGTTGCGGACCATCGCCGCGAGGAGCCGTGTCAGGCCGCGAGGAACCTCGTCAGGCGCCGCGACCGATGCCGCGCGGGATGCGGGCGGGGTCCCAGCCGAGCAGCTGCGCTGCCGTATCGAACGCATACCGGTCGGTCATGCCGCCCACGTACGTCACCACCGTCTTCACCCACGAGTCGTCGTCAACCAGTGGCACGGCGTTCTCCGGCGGTAGGTCCGTGGGGTGCGCCAGGTAGTGGTCGACGAGCCCGCGCAGCACGGCGATGACCGCTTGCGCCTGCGCGACCGACTCGGGCCGGGTGTAGATCCGCTCGTAGTTGAACCGCCGCAGACCTGCGAGTGCGGCCGCCGACTCCTCGTCCATGCCGATCCGGCCTGTACGGACGGACGTCGACATCACCGCATGGATGAACGTACCGAGCTGCTCCGACCGGGTCCGGCCACACAACGCGGCCACGTCGTCGGGGAGGTCGTCGGGACGTACGATCCCGGCCGCGACGGCGTCCTCGAAGTCATGGGCGCAGTACGCGATGCGGTCCGACCAGGACGCGATCTCGCCCTCGATGGTGGCCGGCGCCGGGCGCGACCAGGAGTGGTTGCGGATCCCGTCGAGCGTCTCGCGGCACAGGTTGAGCGGGGCAAGAACGACATCGGCGCCCCAGGGCCCGTGGTCGTACCCGCCTGGGAGGTACGGGTCGAACGCATCCTCCGACGCGTGGCCGCCCGGCCCGTGCCCGCAGTCGTGGCCCAACGCGATCGCGTCGGCCAGCGTGACGTTGGCGCCGATGCCACGCGCGATCGACGTCGCCACCTGGGCGACCTCGAGCGCGTGCGAGAGGCGGGTTCGCTGGTGGTCGTGGGGNNTCGAAGCAGGTGCGCTCGACACTGGGTTCCTCCGGCCTCGCCCGATCGCCTGCCCCCGAGGCGCGGGTAGCACCCGGTGCGAGGTGGGCGTCCTCCGAGGCCTCGCGTTCTTCACGCAGGACGACGTGGGTTGCATCGAGTCTCGCGTACGTGTCCTGGTGGGCGGTGACTGCTTCGCCTGCGGCATGGCCAGCCATCGTCCCGGCCCAGGTCTTGGCCCGCTCTGTCTCGCTCACGAGGTCACTGTGGCAGATCAGCCGACGCGGCGCGTCCTGCTCTCTCGCCGAGCGGGACATCCGGCCACAGCGGCGGCGTGAGCAGTACGTCGAACCGCTCCGGTCCGGTGATCACCGTGCCGCCGTCTGTGGCTTCCAGATCCTTGTCCTCCACGTCACCGGTCATCGCGAGGTCGAACTCCGACATCCAGTCCGAGAACATCGTCGCCTCGGAGCGGGCCTCGCGTACCGTCGTGGCGACTTCTGCCGTCACGGGTGGCGCCACGACCGCGGCTTCCTTCTCCCGAGGCGGAGTCGCCGGGCCTTCGGTCGCACGAGCGGGCGTGACAGGGGTCTCGGGTGCCCGGGCCGGTGTGGCGGGCGCCTCGGCGGCGGCTGGGACACGCAGGGGCGTGACGGGTGCGGCCGCTACGGATGGTACGGGGGCAGGCGCAGCGGCCGGCCTCCGGCGAGGCTGCAGGGCGCCGGGCCGGGACGACTCCCGCGGTACCCACTGCCTGACGCCGGGGATCTTCTCCGTGACCGCGCTGATTCCTCCCGCGGGTGTCGCCACCGGATCGGTCGCCGAGGCCACCTCCACCGTCGTAGGCGTCTCTGGTATCGGCACGGTCGGGGCCACCTCAAGTGCCGACTCGGCAGCTGTGTCCGGCGTCGTCACCGTCGTGAGCTGCTCGTCAGGGGCGGGCGGCACGGGAAGGATCCGATGCGTGTCCTCTGCGCTGTCTGGACGCGAGCGCCTCCACAGCCCAGCGATCGCCGAAGCGGCACGGTGCACAGCCGGCACGATGGTGGTGGTGCGGCTCGCGGCGATGTCGCGCACCCCGTGCGAGCCGGGAGTCTCCGGAGTGGATACGGATTGCGCCGCGTCGACGCTGGTCTCAGGCGACACGCGGGCGATCGTCACCTTCGCCACGGCGGACTGCTTCTCGGCCGCGACCTCGTCGGCGCTCATGAGCACGGTGGTTACGACATCTT
Source organism: Propionibacteriaceae bacterium (assembly GCA_003158895.1). Taxonomy (GTDB): domain Bacteria; phylum Actinomycetota; class Actinomycetes; order Propionibacteriales; family Propionibacteriaceae; genus Fen-668. Next base: position 5,681 of record PMLO01000178.1, on the reverse strand, counting down.
CCTCCGAGTACGCACCGCGCCGGGGCGCCGTGGACTCGCCGACGGGCACGGTTGGCGGTGTGGCTCGCTCACTGTCCCGGATGTTCGCGAACCAGCCGAGGTCCCGGGCGAAGTGCAGCTCAGACGTCTGAGCCACCACGTCGAGCTCCGCGAACACTTCCGCCCACTGGTTCTCGAGCTCGAACACCACGGCCCAGGGCAGGTACGTGCGGAACGTGTCGAGAGCATCCGTGTACGAGAACTGGTAGGTGCGCGCCTCATCGATGTAGCGGCGCAGTCCCAGGGCCTGGATCCGTACCGCCGTGCCCAGCGCCGTACGGGGCGTGCCGCCTCGGACGATGACGGACGTCAGGTACGCGCAGGCGATGATCACGGCACCGGCACCGACCGACACCGCGGAGACGTCGATGAGCGCGATCACGAAGCCGAGCAAGCCGCCCAGACCGAGCACGGCCATGGGGATGTCGGAGGTCTGGTTCGGCGCCGCCGGGTACCAGCCGCGGGAGACGACCTCCCGGTGCAGATCCAGCTGCACGAGGCTGAAGCGGTCGTCGCTGGCACCACACAGCTCGCTCAGCCACGCGGTGCCGCCGGGGGTCGCGAGGTTGGTGACGAGGTGCAGTTCGTTGAGGTCGAGGGTCGCGTCCAGAGGCTGGTCGACGCGGGTGATCGCCCAGTCGCCGCCTGCACTTCCCGTACCGCTGACCTGGCGGAGCTGGAGCCAGCCGCGGCGCGCCAGGTCGAGGATCATCGCGGCGATGTCCCGCCCATCTGCTGAGCCGTCGACCACGACGCCGCCCAATCCGGGCGAGACACCTGCCGGAGGAGTCGAGCGCGCCTCCACCTCCCCCCAGTACTGAGCTCCGTGCGACACGTACTTCGTGGGTGCCTCGTCGGGATCCGCGGGGATCTTCCCGGGGGCTACGTTCGTGAAGATCCGGTCGCGTCGGATGAGCCACAGCACGAGCCACGTGACGATGGGCACGGAAATGGCTGCGAGCGCGATCGATGCCGCAATGAGCTCGTACGCGGTCATGACCACCCGCTCGGGGCAGCCATGGTGGAAGTCCGCATCGAATCAGTCCGCATGGATCGCCGCGACCTCGAAGTCCACGGTGAGCCGCACCGAGAGCTTGGTGGTGGAGCTCATCGTCATGCCCATGTCCAGAGGAGCGGCGCCGACGCGCATCCGGGTGTCCGACGCGAACGAGGCCATCTCGACCCGCGGGCTCGGCATGCTCCACGTGTCGCTCGCGGAGGTGATGCCGATGACCCGCAACCCGGCCGCTTCCGCGACGGCGTCCGCCTTGCGACGGGCCATCCGCATCGCATCCGCGGTCGCGGAGATGCTGGCCTCGAACTCGTCGTAGGTCCACTCGACCTGATCGACCGAGAGCCCGTGCCGAGCCGCCAGGATGCCCAGGACCTCCGGCAGCTGCTCGGGTGTGGTGGCGATCTCGAGAGTGATCCGTACCTCCTGCGAGGCGAGGATCTTTCCTTGCCCGGTCGCGATCTGCATGCCTGTCACGTCGATGGAATCGTCCGGAATCCCTACCGCCGCGAGCGACTCCACGAGCGCGCGCACCTCGGCGACCTTCTTGGTCGCAGCGGTGGCCGCCAGCGACGACTGAGCGCGCAGCGTCACGTGCACGCGCGCGCCTGTCGCGTCGATGCGCACGGCGAGCTCGACCGTGATTCTCACGTCCCCCACGCCCCCAGGGTAGACAGTCAGGGGTCAGGACGCCGAGCGGATGAGAGCGGAGGGCCAGACTCCCACGGAACTCTCAGCCTCCGGACACGTCCGACTCGGCATCGGAGAGGTCCACCGAGGCGTCGAGCAGCATGGAGTCGAGCCACCCGTACGGGACGGTGACACGCTCTCTCGGAGACCCCTGCCGACCGCGTGGCGTGCCCACCTCGCCGACTGGGTAGGGGGTATCAGGGTCAAGCCGTACGAAGAGGTCGTCCAGCTCGGCGAACGACGACACCATGCCGAGCGCATGCCGCAGCTCGCCGCCGAGGCCGAAGCCCTTGAAGTACCAGGCCATGTGCTTGCGGAGGTCGGTGAGTCCGTACCGTTCGCCATGGCTCTCGGCCAGCAGCTCGCCATGCCTGCGCACCATCGCCATGACCTCGCCGAGCGTCGGAAGGAGCGGCGCCTGGTCGGAACCATCTGGCCGCAGGCGGGCCGCGAGGTCGCGGAACAACCACGGCCTTCCCAGGCAGCCACGGCCGACGACGACGCCCGCGCAGCCTGTCTCGGCCATCATCCGCGCCGCGTCGGCGGCCTCCCAGATGTCGCCGTTGCCGAGCACCGGGATGCTCACGGCGTCCACCAGCTGGGAGATCGCCTCCCAGTCCGCATCGCCCCCGTACGCCTGGGCGACTGTCCGGCCGTGCAAGGCGATTGCGGCGACGCCGCTCTGCTCGGCGATGCGTCCGGCATCGAGGTACGTGAGGTGGTCGTCATCGATGCCCTTACGGGTCTTCATCGTGACCGGGACACCGTACGGTTCGGCCGCTTTCACGGCCGCCCGCAGGATCGCCTCGAGACGGTCACGCTTCCACGGCAGCACTCCCCCGCCGCCACGGCGCGTCACCTTGGGCACCGGGCAGCCGAAGTTGAGGTCGACATGGTCGATGCCCAGCTCTCCGCACAGGATCGCGGCGGCCTTCGCGATGATTCCCGGGTCGACCCCGTACAGCTGAACTGACTTCACGGGGTCGGCAGGATCGAAGCGCAGCATCTCGAACGTCTTGGGGATCCGCTCCACGACACCGCGGCTCGTGATCATCTCACAGACGAACAACCCTGCCGGCCGGATGCCCGGAGCTCCCTGTTCGGCCTGCTCGCGGCAGAGCTGGCGGTACGCGGGATTCGTGATCCCGGCCATGGGCGCGAGCACGACAGGTACCGGCACCTCGATGGTCCCGATCCGTAACCCCATACCCGGCCTCCTGTCGCCGGTACAGGGTACGCGGTCAGCGACGGGCCTCCGTGTGTAGCGGTTGAAGCTGGTGGTCTCCCCCGTTCTGATCGGGCCGGCCTCGAGCATTGGATCCCAACGCTCCGGGCCAACCTCCGATCAGGGCTTGGTGAGGCAGTACGTGCGGTTGCCGGCGGGGAACTGCCAGGGCTTGGTGCCGTCGGGGCACGAGAAGGCGGAGCCCTGGTCCACGCTGAGCGACACCTTGACGACCGCGCGGACGTCGGTGCAGGGCACGTCGAAGTAGAAGCCCTTGGCATCCACGTACAAGCACTGTCCGGCGGTCAGGTTCTCCATGAGGCAGTAGGTGTTCGCGACGGCCTTGCTGCTGGTGAACGTCTGGACGTACTGGCTGTCGGTGTCGCACGCCGCGTTGCCTGCCAGCTTGGACACGACCATGTAGCTCACAGGGCCACCTGCCGCGGTCGTGCAATCGCTGGAGGCCCACGTCACAACTTGGGAGTCCGGGCTGCCGGACGGGTACGACAGGGTCACGCACGAGTTCACGGCCAGCGAGGCGGGCGTGCTCGGGAAGAAGGTGGACACGATGCCCGAGAAGGCGAGACGTACAGCGATCAGCGCGAGAACGACCACCACGCCGATCACCGCCACCGTGACCTTGCGCCTTCTTCCAACCCTCCTGCCCGGAACCGCGAACCGCGCACCGACCCCGGAGGACACGGACGGTCCCGCCATCCCGTGGGCGGGTAACGACAACGAGGTGTGCGGATCGACGGGCGGCGGTACGTACGGAGGCGGAGCAGCGATCTGTACGAGCGGCGGGTTGGCGGCCGGCTGCGCGAGGACGAGGTCCTCGATCGTGGACACCTCGGCGGTCAGCCGTCGTAGGAGCGCCTGGTCTTCGGTCGACAGACCCTGTACGGACATCGCGCGGAGATGGTCGAAATGGTCGCGGATGGGCCCGCGGATCTCGCAGAGCCACTGCTTGCCGTCCCAGCGGCGGCCGATCCCCGCTGGGTCACCCGGGCAGGCGTACCACCCGGCGGGCGCCGGGACGAACAACGGCTGCTGTGACAAGTCGGGGCCTTCACTGACGGGAGATACCAGCAGGCTAGGCGCTGCCCGGCGCGGCCTCCCCTGACTGTGAGAGGACTGTCACCCCCGGTTCCCTCGTTGGTCCGACCAAGCGCGGCCATTCAGCAGATCGCCGGGCGGCTGTTCGCGACGCGCGGCGACAACGGCACTTCGCTACGTGAGGTGGCGGACGGCATGGGCCTGTCGCCCGCGGCCCTCCTGCACTACTACCCCGACAAGCCCGCCTGCGGGCCCCTTTCGAGGACCTCGATCGGCGCGGCCTGTACAGGGCTGGCCCATCTCGCCCGGCAGACCGCCGTCAACGTGTCGGCGCTCCGCGACGGGCTGAACCTCCAGTGGCTGCTGGCTCCCGACGAGGTCGACATGGTGGCGACGATCCGGGGGTCGTTCCTCCCGTACGTCGATCTCGACCTAGGCTGACCGGACCATGAGCCCACAGCGCGTACTCGTCACTGGCGGATCCGGCTTCATCGCCGGACACTGCATCCTGCAGCTGCTTGAGCAGGGCTATCTCGTCCGGACCACCGTCAGGTCGCTCGCGCGGGAGCCCGAGGTGCGGACCGTTCTCACCGATGCCGGGATGACAAGGGGCGATGCGCTCTCGTTCGTCGTCGCGGAGCTGACGAGCGACGACGGGTGGGCGGCTGCGGTCGCGGACTGCGACCACGTGCTGCACGTGGCCTCGCCCGTGAACCTCGACCCCCACGCGACCGAGGACGAGGTCGTGACCCCGGCGCGAGAAGGAGCGCTGCGGGTGCTCAAGGCCGCGCACGACGCGGGCGTGAAGCGGGTGGTGCTGACGTCCGCGTTCCACGCCGTCGGGTACGGCCACCCGCACACCAAGGTGGACTTCACCGAGGACGACTGGAGTGTGCTCGATGGACCGGGCATGAACGCGTACGGCCGGAGCAAGACGCTCGCCGAGCGCGCGGCCTGGGACTTCATCGCCGCCGAAGGTGGATCGCTGGAGCTCGCGACCATCTGCCCCGTCGCCGTCATGGGACCGGTGATGGGCACGGCGATCTCCGGCGCGAACCACATCATCTCCCGCATCCTCGGCGGGCAGATGCCGGGCTATCCCCACCTCTGGATCCCGATCGTCCACGTACGGGACGTGGCGCGCGCACACATCCTGGCCATGACGGCACCCGAGGCCTCCGGCCAGCGATTCCTCGTCTCGAGCGGGCCATCGATCCCTATGCAGCAGATCGGCGCCATCCTCAGGACAAGCCTCGGCGAGGCGGCGAAGCGCGTGCCGACCCGATCGATTCCCAGCTTCGTCGTACGGCTCGGCGGCCTCTTCTCAGCGGAGCTCCGCCAGACCGCCCCCGACCTCGACTATGTCCGGCGGGTCTCGAGCGAGAAGGCCGCGCGCCTCCTGGGCTGGACCGCTCGCAAGCCCGAGGAAGCCATCGTTGCGGCCGGCAAGAGCATGGTCTCGAAAGGCCTCGTAGCCCCCTGACCGCCATTCACTGGCACATACTCGGTCGCCGGTGCGTATCTGAATCGGCGACCACGTATCTGCCACTTTGTGGAGATCCGTCGGCCAGCCGGACCCCCAGACGGGCGGGCTCCGTGAGGTCCCGTACGTAGCGGATCGGCAGGGACCGTCGGATCCCCGGCCGTCTGACGAGCGCC
>PMLO01000008.1 GCA_003158895.1 Propionibacteriaceae bacterium | reverse complement strand
CCCGCTCCGCTGGTCGGGGAGCTCGCCAAGGATTTGAGCGCGAGTACTAGCACCGCGGGAGAGATGACGATGATGCTCGTCATCCTGACGATCAGCATCGTCGCCCTTCTCAGGGTCTTCGTGATCCGCGGCTTCGGCTTTGCCACGGAGTGGGCCCGGATCGCGGATCAATACTCTCGTCCGGCCCTCGTAGCCCACACGCGCTCTGGAGCTGTCGTCGCAGGTCAGAGAACTGAGGCGGGCGGCAGAGCCGAGAAGCACTCGACGAACCTTCCGCCAACTGATCACCCCGAAGGGTGACGCTGTGCTCAGGGACGAGCCACGACATGAGGGCCGTGCGCTAAGACCCCTGAGCGTCGTTTGCGCCATCCGCGGCCCCGGAGTAGGGGTGTTCTCGGAGTTGGGCTTCCGAGGATCGTCCGTCCGCGAGATCGCCTACCGTGTTGGTTGCGGACACCGGCGTACGCCACCCTCTTGGCGGCTAGGGCAACCTCCTGTGGGAGGTCGTCAAGAAGCGTGAGGACGAGGACTCGGGTTCGAGCCGCGACCGGTTCCTGCGTTCGTCGTAGCCAAGAACCGCACGCGGCTCGAACCGTTCGCCTCTTCACAACGCTCAGCGCCGATGCGACCGACCCTGAGCATCCCACCCAGGAGCACTTTGTCGATCGCTGCAGTGGGTACGGACCATCGCAGCCGAGAGGATCGCGAAAGAAGCAGCCGAGGGCCACATCATGGCGACCATCGATCTAGACCTGGCGGCTCGGTTGATGATGGTCGTGAGGGACGGGCTCCAGGTCCAGTGGCTTCTCGATCCGACCCTCGAGATGCCCCCCGCATACGGCGATTTCTTCCAGCACTACTTCGGCCGCTTCACCGAAGTGGGCTGGTCGGGCTCCTAGCTACTGGTCCGGGGTCAGAGGGGGCAGGGTCGCGAGAAGCGCGCGGGTCTCGGCGACCACGCGATCCTGGAATGCCGGGTCATGCACCTGTTTTGAGCCCTTCATCGGGTCGCCGTTCTCGTCGAAGTACACGCCCGTCTCCGCCGAATCACTCGTGAGGATTCGCGTGATCACCTTCGCGGCCCTCGCGAACGCGCCGTACGTCGCGCTCATGGCCGACACTTCTGGGCCCTCGTGAAGGCAGCGTGCTCGTGTTCCGCGTGGACTCGTTCGACATGTTCCTGCAGAAGGCAGGCCTTGGCGACGACGACCGCGCTGAGCTGGCAGCGTCGCACAAGCCGACGAAGTAACCGCAGGTTGAGAGAAGAGTCGTCCGGCTCGAGACGTGCGACGCGGTCGCCAGCGATCGGCTGTGGGGGCTCGTGGCAGTGGCCTAGTTTTCGACCCCGTCGCTACGGCCTCGTTTTCGAGCGTCGTCCACGTTGGAGGATAAAGACACCTTGCTGCGGGTGTGACCCTGTCGTCGACTGGCGTGATGCCTTCCATCTGAACTGTCCACCCGGAGCAGGGCCCTTGCGAGCCGGCCAGGGTGGGCATGACCTCATAGGAGCTTGGGCATAAGCCCCCATCAACGTCTTGTCTGCCTGCCCTGACCGGCGAGCCCTCGTTCGGAACGAAAGGCAGCATCCATGATGACAACGATCACCGCTGAAGTCACCGGCCAACACGACACTGGCGAGGTCGTGGCCGGCATCGACACCCACGCCGACACCCACCATGTGGCGGTCATCGACCGTACTGGCCGACGACTCGCCGACGCCGGCTTCCCCGCCACCTTCGCCGGCTACCAGGCGATCCTTGTCTACCTCGCCGCGTTTGGCGCGGTGCGGATTGTTGGTATCGAAGGAACCCACTCCTACGGGGCGGGGATCACAGTGCACCTGCAGCGAGCAGGGCTCAGAGTGGTCGAGGTACTACGCCCCAACCGGCAGGTCCGCCGCATGCGCGGCAAGTCCGACCCGATCGACGCCTACGAGGCCGCCGCGACTGCACTGGCCGGCGGCGAGCATCCCGAGCCGAAGGTCCTCGACGGCGCGATCGAGGCCCTCCGGTATCTCTTCGCTGCTCGCCGGAGCGCAGTCAAGGCCAGGTCGGCGGCCCAAGTCCAGGTGAAGAGCCTGCTGGTTACTGCCCCCGACCGTATCCGCCGCCGCTACCGCGAGATGGGCGACGCCGAACTCCTGCTTGCCCTGTCGCGCCTGCGGCCCTCGACCGAAGCCGACCAGCTGTCACGGACAGTGCTGACCGCGCTGAAGTCGGTGGCCCGCCGTCACCAGAACCTCACGACCGAGATCGACGAGCTCGAGGCCGAAATGCCCGTCCTCCTGGACCAAGCGGCCCCGGCGCTGCATCGCACCAAGGGCGTCGGGGTCATCACCGCAGCCCAGCTGCTGATCACCGCCGGTGAGAACTCCGACCGGCTCCACTCCGAAGCCGCGTTCGCCGCACTGTGCGGGGCCAGCCCAATCCCAGCCTCCAGCGGCAAGACCAACCGGTACCGGCTCAACCGCGGCGGCGACCGACAGGCCAACTCCGCCCTGCACCACATCGCGCTCAGCCGGATCAGCTTCGATCCACGCACCCGGGCATACGTCGCGCGGAAACGGCAGGCAGGCAAGAACACCAAAGAGATCCTGCGCTGCCTCAAACGCGCGATCGCACGAGAGGTCTACAAGCTCATCACCAACCCCGGCACGGTCGCCGACTACAGAACGCTGCGGCCTCTACGCCACCAGCTCGGGCTCACCCAGGCCCAGATCGCCACCGCGCTCGCCATCAACATCGCCAAGGTGTCCCTGATCGAGCGCGGCCTCGCCCACGACAACGAATGCGTCAGGACCTACCACCAATGGCTCTGCCAGCGGATTTGACTCCATAGGAGCATCACAGTGGGTGACTATCCGGGCCA
>PMLO01000046.1 GCA_003158895.1 Propionibacteriaceae bacterium | reverse complement strand
TCGCTGCACCTGGCTTGCACGCCGTGGGGCCAAGCCCTGGCACGGGGACTTCTGTGTGATCAAATCGTGACTTGACTTACGCACGCAAGATGCATAAGACTGCACATCAAGGGCGTAAGCAACACGAGTCTCCTAGCGAGGGAACCAGGCACTTGGCCCGCAGGGCGGTTGGCGTCGTTGCCAAGCGTTTCCACGGGAGTGCGGTCCATCGAGGGCTTCTCGCGTACCCGAAGGTCATTACCTCAGCGAGGCAGTGCAGCCAGATCTGAACGGAATTCCCTGATGCCGCACGAGGTCCCGACGCGAGCACCGCTCCCGCCGAACCCCGATCGGCAACCCCTCACTACTAAGCAAGGAGACACGAATGAACCGCAGACTGACAGCGACAGTCACGGCTTTGGTCGCGCTGGCGCTTGTTACCGGGTGCGCGTCGGGAGGTAGCGCCAGTAGCTCCACGTCGAAAGGCGCAGGCGCCGGGCAGACCCTGACCATCGGCATGCCGAACGGTACGCAGACCAACAACTCCAACCCGTTCCTCAACACCTCATCAGCTCGCTCGCTCGGCTACGCATGGGCGATCTACGAGCCGCTCGCCCAGGTGAACGACACCCGCCCGACCAACGCCGCGGTGCCCTGGCTGGCGAAGTCTTGGGCCTGGAATACCGATTTCACCGAATTGAAGATCGTCGCTCGCAGCGGCGTCACGTGGTCGGACGGAACACCCTTTACCGCCGACGACGTCGCCTACTCGCTGCAGTTGCGCAAGGACAATGCCGCCCTCAATGCTGAGGGCCTCCCGTACGGGAACATCAGCGTCACTGGCGACACGGTCACGGTGGACTTCAAGAGCGGTCAGTTCATCAACCAGCTCAAGGTCCTTCAGTTGTTCGTCGTCCCCAAGCACATCTGGGAGAAGATCGCCGACCCGACGACGGACCCGAACCAGCAGCCGATCGGGACCGGCCCGTATACTTTCACAACGTGGACCGCCCAGTCCGTGACGCTGAACGCCAACCCGACCTACTGGGGCGGCAAGCTGGCCGTTCCGCAGCTGCGGTACACCTCGTACTCCGGCAACGACACTCTCACCACAGCGCTCGCTACCGGTGAGGTCCAGTGGGCGTGGACGTTCATCGCCGACTACAAGAAGGTCTACGTCGACAAGAACCCGGATCACAACACGGTCTTCTTCCCGGCCGGTCTGGCCATCGACCAGCTCGTCCTCAACACGAGCAAGGCGCCGTTCAACGATGTCGCGGTCCGCAAGGCGCTGAATATGGTGGTCGACCGCGCTAAGGCGAGCACGATCGCCGAGTCGGGGATCTTCCCAGCGCTGACCAATGTGACAGGTATCCCGCAGCCGGCAGGCGATTCCTTCATCGCCGACGCCTACAAGGGCAAGACCTTCGCCGTTGATGTCGCCGGTGCCAAGAAGGTCCTCACAGACGCGGGCTACACGTACAAGGGTGACAAGCTGATCGGCAAGGACGGCAACCCGGTCACCTTCACCTTGCAGGACCCGGCCGGATGGAACGACTACATCACGTCACTGCAGCTCATCGCTGATTCCGCCAAGTCCATCGGGATGACGGCGACGGTCCAGACGCCGAACGTCGACACCTGGACAACTGCTCTGGCGACGGGCAACTTCGACGCGGCCGAGCACTGGACCAACTTCGGTGTCTCGCCGTGGGAGCCGTACTCCGACATGTTCGACCCCGCGTACTACGTGCCCATCGGCCAGAAGGCCTCATGGAACTATGGTCGCTACCAGAATGCCGATGCGGCGGCCGCGTTCAAGGCCTACACCGCCGCGACCGACGATGCCGGCCGCGCCACGGCGCTCGCGAAGGTGGAGCAGATCTTCGTCGACGACGTCCCAGCGATCGCCATCGACGCACGCCCGGCCGGTGGGGAGTTCTCGACCAAGTACTACACCGGATGGCCGAGCGAGAGCGACGCCTATGCGGACCCTGAGCCGACGCGCGCAAACGCCGCGTACATCTTGACGAAGCTGAAGCCCGTCTCCTGAATGCGAGGTCCCACCGGCCGCCGGGCCGGTGGGACCCGTCCCCCTTTTCCTCCGTCCTGTACGCCCCGACGACATCAGGTGACCGATGAATGACGAACCTGCCATCCGAGCCGACAGCCCCGAGCCCGTCCCCGCACTCGATGCTCGAGGGCTCGACGCCGACCCTGCCGCGAGCCGTGAACTCCCGGTCCTGGCGGCCGTGGGCTTGACCAAGCACTTTCCCGTCGGTGGCGTGGGTGGTCGGGGCGCTGTCGTGCACGCTGTGGACGACGTGGACCTTGAACTCTACGCGGGGCAGGTGCTTGCGCTGGTCGGTGAGTCGGGCTCTGGCAAGTCGACCGTCGCTCGACTGCTCTCTCGGCTGTACGTACAGACCGGCGGTCAGGTGCTGCTGCACGGCGCCCCGGTGACAGCTGCGAGGGGCCGCGCCTTCCGTGCCTACTGCCTCAGTGCCCAGATGATCTTCCAGGACCCGTTCGCGTCACTCAATCCGGTCCACAGGGTGCGGTATGTACTGACGCGGGCTCTGCGGATCCACCACCACCGGCTGCGCGGCGCCGACCTTGAGGCGGCGCTACGAGGCTTGCTCGAGCGAGTCCAGCTCAACCCGGAGCGCTTCATCGACTGCTTCCCCCATGAGCTTTCCGGCGGTCAGCGTCAGCGTGTGGCGATCGCCCGTGCCCTGGCTGCTGACCCGGAGGTGCTTCTCGCCGACGAACCGATCTCCATGCTCGACGTCTCGATCCGGATCGGCATCCTCAACCTGCTCAAGGACTTGCGCGACCGCCTCGGAATCGCGATCCTCTACATCACCCACGACATCGCCTCTGCGCGCTATTTCGCCGACCGTACCTTCGTGATGTATGCCGGTCGGATCGTGGAGACGGGTGACAGCGAGTCCGTGACGCAGCGGCCGGCGCACCCCTATACACAGCTCCTGGTGCGGTCGGCTCCCGACCCCGAGTACCTCGGTGTGCAGCGCGAGACAGGTGCAGGTGGAGAGCCGCCGAACATGGTCCGACCCCCAGCTGGCTGTCGCTTCCATCCTCGATGCCCGTTCGCCGCAGAGGCGTGCCGGGTACTCACGCCCGTGCTCATGCCGATCGGGGGCGGCCGCGAGGTCGCGTGCTGGGGGTACGCGACGCGCGACGCCGGTGGCGTCGACAACCGTCCGTCCGGCCTCGCTTTGCCGAACCTCGGCGCGGCGGCCGCGGCCGTCCATCCTGTCGACCCATCGGAGGTATCACAGTGAAGTTCCTCGCCCGCCGGCTCGGCTTCTACCTCGTCACCGCATGGGCTGCTGTGACGATCAACTTCATCATCCCGAGGGCAATGCCAGGCGACCCCGTGCAGTCCCTTATCAACCGCTACCAGGGTCAGCTCAGCACGGACGCCGTGCACTCGCTGTACGTCCTGTTCGGGTTGGACAAGAACACCGATCTGTGGACCCAGTACTGGCAGTACTGGGGACAGATCCTGCACGGCAATCTCGGGCTGTCTTTCGTCTTCTTCCCGACGCCCGTGTCGCAGGTGATCAGCCAGTCGCTTCCCTGGACGGTCGGCCTTGTCGGTGTCGCCACGATCATCTCGGTCGTCGGTGGTTCACTCATCGGCGTCCTGATCGGCTGGAGGCGAGGGTCGTGGGTTGATGGGATCCTGCCGGTCACCACGTTCTTCTCCTCAGTGCCGTACTTCTGGCTGGGCCTCATCGCCATCGCCGCGTTCGCGGTGACGTGGCCTGTGCTGCCGACAGGTGGAGGCTACGACGGGGGACTGGTCCCGGGCTGGACCTGGGCGTTCGTCGGCTCGGTCGTGCAGCACGCGCTGCTCCCGGCGGTCACGATCATCATGTCGTCGATCTCCGGCTGGATCTTGGGGATGCGGAACATGATGGTGACCGTCACCTCCGAGGACTACGTCACCGTCGCCCAGGCCAAAGGCCTCTCGGAGCGACGAGTGATGTTCGGCTACGCCGCGCGGAACGCGATCCTGCCTCAGATGTCCGGATTCGCGCTGTCCCTCGGGTTTGTGGTGTCCGGAACGCTCGTGATGGAGCTGGTCTTCTCGTATCCCGGGATCGGATTCCAGCTGTTTCAGGCGATCGGGGGCAAGGACTACCCGCTCATGCAGGGCATCTTCCTGATCATCACGTTCTCGGTTCTGCTCGCGAACATCGCCGCCGACTTCGTATACGTCTTGCTCGACCCCCGCACACGGCAGGAGTCCTGATATGGCCGAGTCTCTGGGAACCGGGAGCTCCACGAGCCTGGCGCCTGTCGAGCTCGACTCGGCGAGCAGACCCGCTGCCCGTGCGCGGCCGGCCTTGCTCCGCAACGGCAAGGCGGTGACCGGCATGGTGATGCTCGGCATATTCGTGGTCGTTGCCGTGATCGGACCCTGGATCGCCCCGTACGACCCGAACGCGTCCTCCGCGGACCTGCTGCTCGGCCCGTCCGGTTCGCACCTGCTCGGCACCGACCACCTCGGCCGCGACGTCTTCTCCCAGATCATCGTCGGGACTCGGGGGGTCATGCTGGTCGGTCTCATCGCAGGCGTGATCGCGACAGCGCTGGCCGTGGCTGTCGGTGTGACAGCGGGCTTCATCGGAGGCGCAGGCGACGAGGTGCTCTCGGCGCTGGCGAGAATCCTCTTGGTCATCCCTGCGCTCCCGCTGATCATCATCATCGTCAGTCAGCTGCCGTCCGCTGGGAACATGGTCGTCGCACTTGTGCTGGCATTTACCGGCTGGGCCTGGGGCTCACGTCTGCTGCGAGCCCAGACCTTGTCCCTGCGACGACGTGACTTCATCGAGGCGGCGCGGGCAAGCGGGGAGTCCACCCGGCGGATCGTCTGGTTCGAGACTCTGCCCAACCTCACCGCCATCATCGCCTCGAGCTTCATCAGCACAGTCACCTTCGCCGTGCTGTCTCAGACGACGTTGGCCTTCATCGGCGTCACGTCGATCTCGGACTGGAGTTGGGGGACGGTGCTCTACTGGGCGCAGTCCAACCAGGCGCTCGCTCGGGGCGCTTGGTGGTGGTTCGTCCCGGCAGGAGTAGCGATCGCCCTGCTCGGCGTGTCATTGACCCTCATCAACTTCGGGATCGACGAGTTCGTCAACCCCCGCCTGCGGCTCGCTGGGCTCAATCCTCGGCAGATGCGTCGCCGGGGCATCCGGCCACGGATCGGTTTCACGGCCGTGCTGCGCGACGCCCCCGTGGAGGGATACTCCGGAACCAAGGGAGTACACACAACACCCACGGAGGTTGACCAATGACCCTTCCCATGATCGGGGCGCCAGCAGCACGGACGACTGGCAGTCCCGTGCTGGAGATTCGCAATCTGGTGGTCGACTACGGCTATGGCGACGACCGCGTCCGCGCACTGCGTGGTGTCGACCTGACCCTGCACGAGGGCGAGGTGCTCGGGCTCGCGGGCGAATCAGGTTGCGGCAAGTCGACCCTCGTCTACGCTGCGACGAGGTTGCTTCCCCCGCCTGGGCTGATCAGCGGGGGCCAGGTCCTCTACTATCCGGGCGACGGAGCAGAGCCGGTTGACATCATCCGCCAGCCCGAGCGGGAGCTCCGCGCCGCACGTTGGCGGGACATCGCGATTGTGTTCCAGGGCGCGATGAACTCTCTCAACCCCGTGTTCCGGATCGGCAGGCAGCTCACCGACACGATAGCCGCGCACCGGCCCGAGTGGTCGCGCACTGAGCTTGACGGCCGAGCCCGAGAGCTGCTGACGATGGTGGGCATCTCACCCGAGCGGGTGCGGTCCTACCCGCATCAGCTCTCTGGTGGGATGAGGCAACGTGTGATGATCGCCATGGCGCTCGCCTTGGAGCCGCGGGTGCTGATCATGGATGAGCCGACGACGGCGCTGGACGTGGTTATGCAACGGCAGATCGTCGAGCAGATCGTGGAGCTGCGCGAGAGGCTCGGATTCTCGGTGATCTTCATCACCCACGACGTCTCCTTGCTCATCGAGATCGCCGACCGGATCGCCATCATGTACGCGGGCGAGATCGTGGAGGACGCCTCGGCTGACGAGGTGTATCGGCGACCACGCCACCCGTACTCCCGGGGTCTGCTTCGCTCGTTCCCTCCCCTGCACGGGCCGAGGCGGGAGCTCGAAGGGATTCCCGGCGCGCCGCCCGACTTCAGGCACCTACCGACCGGATGTCCCTTCGCGCCGCGTTGCCGATACGCGTTCGAACCTTGCCGGGAGCTGGATCCTGGCCTGGGCGAGACAAGGTTCGTCGAGTCGGGCCGGCGAGTTGCGTGTCATTTGCACGACCAGCGCGCAGATCTTGTTCCAGCTGAGCTCGCGGTGCGCGGTTGACCAGAAGGGGGACAACGCCTCCATGGAGTCGTTCTTCTCGCTGCTGCCGAAACACATTCTGAGCGCTACAGAAGAACGTCCTGAACATGGATCAGCCGATGGAGTCGGGTCGTTGCGAACAACGACCAACGCTACAGAAAGGAAAGCGCATGAAGATCACGAGTGTGGACGTCATCCGCATGAAGGCGTATGGGGCAGTCGAAGGGACTCCCTGGAACCCGACTGTCGTCCGGGTCAACACCGACGAGGGTCTCTTCGGCCTCGGCGAGATCGGGCTGGCTTACGGGACCGCCAAGGAGGCCCAGTTCGGCATGGCCAAGGACTTCGCCGAGCTCATCATCGGCGAGGATCCGTTCCGGATCGAGGCGATCTGGGAGAAGCTCTTCCGGCAGACGTTCTGGGGCATGGGCGGCGGCGGGGTCGTCTTCGGGGCCATGTCGGCAATCGACAACGCACTGTGGGATCTGAAGGGCAAGACACTCGGCGTGCCGGTCTACGAGTTGCTCGGTGGTAAGACCAACGAGAAGCTGCGCACCTACGCGAGCCAGGTTCAGTTCGACTGGGGCCCTGCGACGCGCCCGATGGTCACCCCCGAGGACTACGCCGAGGTGACGCTCAAAGCCAAGGCCGACGGCTACTCCTGCGTGAAGGTCGACCCGATCGGCTTCAACCTCGAAGGCGAGTGGACGGCCTGGTCGAACTTCGGGCTGCTCGAACACGACCAGCTCAGCGTGGCCGTCGAGCGAGTGCGGGCGATGCGTGAAGCGGGCGGTGCCGGGATGGACATCATTATCGAGCTCCACGCGATGACGGACAAGAAGTCCGCGATCCAGCTCGGCCGCGAACTTGAGCAGTTCCGCTGCTTCTACTACGAGGAGCCCACCACACCCCTGAACCCGACGCTGTTCCGCGAACTCGCCGACAGCTTGAAGATCCCGATGGCATCCGGTGAGCGCATCTACGGTCGGTGGGGCTATCGGCAGTTCTTCGAGGACGGTTCTCTTCAGATCATCCAGCCCGACCTCGGAAACTGTGGCGGGCTCAGCGAGGGGAAGAAGATCTGCGACATGGGCAACACGTACGACGTGGGCGTTCAGATGCACGTCTGCGGGAGCCCGATTGCTACGGCGACTGCGCTGCAACTTGAGGCTGTCATCCCGAACTTCGTCATCCATGAGCACCACGCCGTCGCGCTCATGCCCGCAAACATCGCTGGCTGCGTGAACGACTACCAGCCCAAGGACGGCTACTTCAGCATCCCCGACAAGCCTGGCATCGGCCAGGACCTCTCCGAGCAGGGCTACGCAGAGGCGTATATCGAGACAGTGAAGTGATCGACCGGCGGCCGAGACGCCCTGCGGCCGCCGTGATTTCGGGGCGACAGCCTTCCAGAATCCCGGATCCGGGAGGTGGCCCTCATCATGCTCGAACTAGGGGTGCACCTTGAGCACGCCAGGCGTTCGGTGGTGGCCCCGGACGGCGTCCTCGCGAGCCACGACGAACACCAGGGCGCTTCGGCCACATTCTCGCCGGGGGCGCCGACGCCTCGGCCGTGATCATGAACTGGCACCTCGGCGGTACCTGGGCTTGCTGGGGAAGGGGGTCGGGCAGCCGGACACGCGCCGCGTGAGACGTACGACCGGTCAGGCTCCGCTCCTCAAGGCCTCGCGGGAAAGCAGAGTAGTAGCGGCGTCGACCGAGCACACCGAGGACCGCACCCGCCGCCCCGTAGCTCCCTCGGTCGCTCGTCGAGTGGAGCTCCCTCGCCATACCAGGTGACACGCACTGGGCCTGGATTGCGGCGGTGATCCCCGCGTCAGGGGCGGAAGGTGTCAGCCAGGGTCAGGCGCCGGAGGCCTGGGTCAGGCCTTGCTGCCCCGCCGGCGAGCCAAACGCAAGCCACCGCGCCAAGATCGGCTGGGAGAAGAGCTCGTCGAGCACCATGTGGACGGCGCCGATCGCAGCGACGTCCTCGCCCACGGTGGTCTTCGCGATGAGGAGATTGCGTGTGTTGAGGGGCATGGCGCGGCTGTAGACCACCTGCCGTACTGAAGTCAAGAAGCGTTCGTCAGCCTCCGCGATTCGCCCACCGAGGACTATGAGCGACGGGTTGTAGAAGTTGACGACGGTCGCCAGCACATCTCCCAGCCTCTCCGCCGCGCCAACCAGCATCTCCACACAGACCGCATCGCCGTGGCGTGCGCCTTCGGTCACAGTCCTGTCATTGAGTGGCTCGCCGCGTTTGGCGGCATCCGCCAGCCATCGACTCGATCCGTCACGCGCAGCATCGACGGCTTGCGTGCCGAGCGCATGTCCGCTCGCCGTCGCAACCAGGCAACCTACGTTCCCGCACTGGCAACGGGCGGACCCCAGGGAGAATGGCGAAGATGGCCCGGAGTGCCCGATCTCGCCCGCCGCGCCCTGAGCCCCACGCCAGAGGCGCCCATCGCAGATGAGCCCAGCGCCGATCCCAGTACCCACCTTGACGAATATTGCCGCACTCACACCCTGTGCTGCCCCCGTCCGAAGCTCGCCCAAGGCCATCAGGTTGGTGTCGTTGTCGAGCCAGGCGGGAGCCGCGTAGCGGTCGGCGAGTCTGTCCCTCACGGGGTAGTCGTCCCAGCCGGGCATGATCGGTGGCGCGACCGGTCGACCTGTTGCGAACTCCACGGGGCCGGGAACGCCCACGCCCACTCCCCAGATCGCTTCGCCGACGTGATCGGCGACTAGATCGTCGAGAATGCTCTCCGCAACGGTGAGAGCCGATTCTGGCCCGGCAGCTATGTCGTGCACGATGTGGCGTTTGTCGATGAAGTGCCCGGCCAGGTCGGCGATCCCGAGAGTCATGGCGCTGTGCCCGAGGCTTGCGATCAGAACCCTGCCGGCATCGGCACGGAAGGTCAGGGATCGGGCCGGTCGGCCGCCGACCGAGGTTCCGGGGCCGTCGTCCTCCAGCAGACCGAGTTCCATCAGTTGGCCGACCCGTTGTGCCACGACGTTGCGGCCGAGACCGGTGAGGCGGGAAATCTCAGGTCGGGTCGTTGCCGCGTCGGATCGCACGTGGTGCACGATCGCGGCAAGTGAGCTGACGTGCGCGACGGATGCTTCGTGGGTCATCTGCTCTGCCACACGTACCACCCCGTCGTCGATCTCCGCGCAGTCGCTGCACCTGGCTTGCACGCCG
>PMLO01000023.1 GCA_003158895.1 Propionibacteriaceae bacterium | reverse complement strand
GCGTCGTGACCCTCGCGGAACACGCGTGCGGTCACGGGGAACAGCTCTCCGGCCACGGCCTTCGCCGGGTACGCGCCGCCTTCGACGACGGGGGAGATCTTCGTGATCGGGATGCGTCCCAGACCTCGCGGCGGACGGCCGGTCACCATCGCATCCGCCGGTACGGTCGAGATCGCACCGGCCTGGACCGGTGTGGGCACGGGCTCGGGCTTCACGGCGACCGGTGCCTGGACGACAGCGGGTGGGGCCTTCNNTTCTCCTCGCGGGTTGCTTCACGTTCCTAACGTATCTAGTGGAACCGTATCGACCGGAACCCCTCGAGGGGGCCCGATCGCTGAGGAGCGCGGTGTCGGGGACCAGAACACGTGCGCGAGGGGCGGCTCGGCTGTGCGCGAGCGTCGATCGTGAACCAAAAGCAGCGCGTGTGCGCGTTCGTCGATGCTCAGCGTCCCAGGTGTGGTCAGATGCCAGGATGACAGCCTTGCCGAGTACCGAAGCCTCACTGCTCGTGCGTACGGACTTCACGGACGGCGCCGCCTGGGAGAAGACCAAGGCTGCGGGGCTCGCGGAGAACGAGGAGGGGTTCCGGGCGTACGTGCACGTGGTCGATGATGCGACCCTCACGGACGCGACCTGGCAGGACCTCCGGAACGCGACCTTGGCCCTCGACCATCGTGCCTCTGTGCGCTTCGTCGCCGACCACGCGGCGCTTGCCGGGGACCACCCGATACAGGTGGTCGACCTGAGCCATGACTCGCGCCCGCCCTTCCGGTGCGTGGCGAGGGAGCTGTGGGCAGTCGACAACAACCTGAACATCTCGAACATGGACTGGGAGGACTTCGCGGACAACGTCGAGTCCGACGGGATCTACCGCGGCTTCTCCTGAGCCGCGCGACCAGAGGGCCGAGTGCCAGGCGAGTTCGTCGCGGTCGGAGATCACTGCACGTCTGCCACCCGCTGACGCGCAGCGGATGGCAGACGAACGGGTCTCACACGAGGTCAGACCAACGAGGCGCACTGGCCGATCGCGTGACGTCCGACGACGTTCACCTCGCCAGGGACGAAACCTCCCGATACTCCAGGGGTCAGTCCGAAGCAGATGAGGTTGTCGCGGATCGTGTTGCGAACGACATAGACGCCGGGGGCGCCCGGGTCGGGGTCGCTGAGCGCGATGTTGGTGAGTGTCACGTTTCTGCCGACGGTGTTGAAGAGCACGCCCAGCCAGTTGGTCCTCTGCCCGCTGATCGTGAGGTTGCCACCGATCGTGTTGTTCTTGACCGACCACGGGATGGGCCCGCCTCCGCCGATCAGGGTGACGTTCTGCGTGGCCTTGATCCCGTTCAACAGAACGGTGCTGACGTAGGTAGCCGTGATGTTGCCCTTGACGGTGATGGTGGAGTGACCGCTTGGCTCAACGGTGCACGGATGGCCCGTCTTGTCGGCAAAGTCGGGTTGACAGCCGAGACCGAGCAACGAGCCTTTGGCGGCGGTGACATTGCCGTCGACGAGGATCGTCGCGGGTGCACTCTGCGCATCGAGCGTTGCGCCGGCTCGGACGGTCACGTTGCCGTCAACGCGGATCACCGCATCGGCGGCTACCGCGCAGGTACCGGTGACGGTGAGGCTGTCATAGGTCCCGGAGGGGATCTCGCCTCCGGTGCAGACGTATCCCTTGTGGTGCTGGGATCCGTCAGGATGGCCGGCCGGGGTGGCTGCCACTGCCGGCCCGGTAGAGAGTGCCAGGGCTGCTGCAACGGCGATGGATCCCAGCATGCCGAGGCGTACGAGCTTGTTCATGAGCTGCTGATCCTTTCTGCCCCGTGGCCCCTCCGCGGGACTTGCGGGTCGGTCCACGGCGAAGCGTTTCAGGGTCAATGGTCGCTGTGCCCCTCGCGGGCGATCATGCGCAGCGGCCCCCACCGATCAACGAGGGACGACCACGAGACTGAGCGCGTTTCGCGCCGACGCGCGCGAGCGGAGTCGCTGGAGCGGCATCGTCGGAAACACGGCAGATCGCATGGCGACCAGCCATGGGTGATCGAGTGCTACCTGGGCCACAGAGCTGCTGCGGCGAAGCCTCACTGTGGTGGCACTCGATGGATCTGACGGACGTCGGCCGGCGACATCGCCGAGAGCGGCGACGGCGTCAGGAGGCGGAACGCCTGCGCGAGCGGGTTGTTCGGGTGGGGACCTCGGCGCCCATGACCACGACACTTCTCGGCGGCAGCGTCATGACCGTGCCGGTGTTGAGGACGACGTCCGGCGCGGGCAGCTCGTCCTCGGTGCCGGTGTGGAGAAGGATGCGGTAGCTGCTGCCCCACGGGAGGTCGGGCAGCGTGATCTCGACCTGGTAGTCGCCGCGGTGGAACCAGGAGAGGAACGCCTCCGACGCGTCCGACACGTACATGCCGAGCGTGGCCCTGCCGTCGTCGTGCCAGTCCTCGGTCGTCATCTCGCCGGAGTAGCCGTTGAGCCAGGCGAGGTCAGGCCGGCCGAGCGGCATGCCGCGGCTGTCGAGCACGTCGCTGCGGTGGCGGAAGACCGGCGACCGCAGCACGGTGTGCGCGGCCCTCAGCGCGAGCAGCCGCGAGGCGAAGTCGTGCACGTCGCCCCACTCCTGCAGGTGGCCCCACTCGACCCACGAGATCGGACCGTCCTGGCAGTACGCGTTGTTGTTGCCGTTCTGCGTACGGCCGAGCTCGTCGCCCCCGGTGATCATCGGCGTGCCGAAGGACAGGAACATGGTGGCGAGCAGGTTCTTCACCTGCCGACGCCTCAGGACCTTGATCCCGTAGTCGTCGGTCTCGCCTTCGACTCCGCAGTTCCAGGACCGGTTGTCGTCGGTCCCGTCGCGGTTGTGCTCCTTGTTCGCGTCGTTGTGCTTGCGGTTGTACGAGACGAGGTCGCGCGCCGTGAACCCGTCGTGGGCCGTGATGATGTTGACGCTCGCCTCCGTCGTCCGATCCGCATGGTCGTACAGGTCGGGAGAGCCGGACAGTCGCGTTGCCAGCTCCTGCACGCCGGTGGTCTGGCCGCGCCAGTAGTCGCGGACGTAGCCGCGGAACTGGTCGTTCCACTCGCTCCAGCCCGCTCCCCACTTGCCCACCTGGTAGCCGTACGGGCCGACGTCCCACGGCTCGGC
>PMLO01000124.1 GCA_003158895.1 Propionibacteriaceae bacterium | reverse complement strand
TGCTGCGGTGACGTCGTCCGACTCGACCGACACGACGATCGGTTTCGGCCCGGCGATGACGCTCACGAAGACGGCCGGCACGCCGAGCACCAACGCGGCGGGCGGCACGATCGCCTACACGTTCCTCGTGAAGAACTCCGGCAACGTCACGCTGACCAGCGTGGGAGTCACCGACACCAAGGTCGGTACGGTCACCTGCCCGGTGAACACGCTGGCTCCGGCCACGTCGACGACCTGCACCAAGGCATACACGCTCACGCAGGCCGATGTGGATGCCGGAACCGTGAACAACACCGCGACCGCCTCCGGCACGCCGCCGATCGGCGCCCCGTTGACGGCGGCCAGTACGGTCATCACGCCGATCACGCGCACTCCGGCACTCACGATGAAGAAGTCGGCTGTGACTCCGGTTGCGACAACAGCCGGCTCGAACATCTCGTACACGTTCCTGGTGACCAACACCGGCAACGTCACGCTGACGAGCGTCGCGGTCACGGATGCGAAGGTCGGTACGGTGTCGTGCCCGACGACCCAGCTCGCGCCGGCCGCGTCGACCACCTGCACAGGGACGTACACGCTCACCCAGGCCGATGTGGACGCGGGGCAAGTCGTCAACTCCGCGAGCGTGTCCGCGAACCCGCCGGCGGGTGCCGCCGTGACGGCCGCGGACGCGGTGACCACGCCCATCGCGTCGGCGCCGGTGGTCACGCTGAAGAAGACCGTGGGCTCCCCGTCGGCCAATACCGCCGGCTCGACCGTCCCGTACTCGTTCCTCGTCACGAACACCGGCAACGTCACGCTGACGGGCGTCGCGGTCACCGATGCCAAGGTAGGTACGGTCACCTGCCCGGCGACCCAGCTGGCGCCGGGAGCCTCGACGACCTGCACCGCCACGTACACGCTGACCCTCGCCGACGTGAACGCCGGACACGTGATCAACACCGCGAGCGTGTCCGCGAAGCCGCCCACGGGCGCTGCGGTGTCGGGGACCGACACGGTGACGCTCCCGATCACGTCCAGCCCGTCGCTGACGCTCGACAAGAAGGCCGGCACAGCCACCGGGAACACGGCCGGCTCGACAGTCCCGTACACGTTCCTCGTCACCAACACCGGCAACGTGACGCTCTCGAGCGTCGTGGTCACCGACCTCAAGGTCGGCACGGTGACCTGCCCGGTCAGCACACTCGTACCAGGCGCGTCGACGACGTGCACGGCCACGTACCCGCTCACGCAGGCCGACGTCGACGCCGGCCAGGTCGTCAACATCGCTCACGTCACGGCGAACCCGCCCATCGGCAGTGGCGTGACGGCGATGGANNGACCCGACGGCCGGCCCGGTCACCTGCCCCGTGGGCGCAATGGCTCCCGGCGCGACGACGACCTGTACGAAGACGTACGCGCTCACCCAGATCGATGTGGACGCCGGTCATGTGGCCAACACCGCGACCGCGGCCGGCACACCACCGTCCGGTCCGGTCGTCTCCAGAGCCGACTCGACGGACACCACCATCACCGGTGTCCCCGCGATCACGCTCGTGAAGTCAGCGGGCGCGCCGTCGGCGAACACCGCGGGCTCCACGATCATGTACACGTTCGTGGTCAAGAACACCGGCAACGTCACGCTGTCGAGCGTGGGCGTCACCGATCCGACGGTGGGTACGGTCTCGTGCCCGGCCAGCACGCTCGCGCCTGGGGCGTCGACGACCTGCACGAAGACGTACACGCTCACGCAGGCTGATGTCGACGCCGGTGGCGTCGCCAACACGGCGACGGCAGCCGGCACGCCGCCCACCGGTGCGGCGATCTCCGCGACGAGCTCGGTGAGCACGCCGGTCACACGGTCGCCCTCGATCGCGCTGGACAAGCGGGCCGGAACGCTGGCGGGTACCGTCGCCGGTTCTGCCCTCCCGTACACGTTCATCGTGACCAACACCGGCAACGTGACCCTCACCTCGGTGGGCGTGAACGATCTCACGGCCGGCGCGGTCAGCTGCCCAGCGACCTCCTTGGTGCCCAACGCGTCGACCACCTGCACCGCGACCCATCACCTGACGCAGATCGACGTCGATGCCGGCCATGTCGCCAACACGGCCACCGTGAGCGGGACCGCGCCGACGACCGCCGTCGTCACCGCGCAGGACAGCACCGACACCACCGTCGCCGCGACTCCGTCGATCGCGCTGTCGAAGACAGCCGGGACGCCGACCACCCAGGCCGCCGGCGCGACCATCGCGTACACGTTCGTCGTCACCAACACCGGCAACGTCACGCTGCACACGGTCGGTGTGGACGACCTGATGGTCGGTGCGGTCACCTGCCCGGCCACAAGCCTGGCCCCGGGTGTCAGCACAACCTGTACGAAGGCCTACACGGTGACCCAGGGTGACGTCGATGCCGGCGTCGTGAACAACTCGGCGAGCGCGTCCGGCACCCCGCCGACAGGTTCGGCGGTGACCACGACGGCGAAGACGACCACGACGATCACGCGGACGCCTGTGATCACGCTGAAGAAGACCTCTGGCACGGCGACCGGCAACACGGCCGGCTCCACGATTCCGTACACGTTCCTGGTCACCAATGCCGGCAACGTCACGCTCACGAGCGTCGGGGTCACCGACGCGCTGATCAGTGCGGTGTCCTGCCCGGCCGCGAGCCTGGCTCCGGGCGTGTCCACGACGTGCACGGGGACGTACACGCTGACGCAGGCCGATGTCGACGCGGGCCACGTCTTCAACTCGGCGACCGCCTCGGCGACTCCGCCCAGTGGTGCCGCGGTGACGGCGACCGACGGTGTCACGACGCCCATCAGCGCGGCACCTAGCCTCACGTTGACGAAGACGGCCGGGACCGCGTCGGGCAATGCCGCCGGTTCGACGATTCCGTACTCGTTCCTGGTCACCAACACCGGCAACGTCACGCTCACCACTGTCGCGGTCGCGGATGCGAAGGCGGGAACGGTCACCTGCCCGGTGACACAGCTGGCGCCGAGTGCCGCGACGACCTGCACCGCGACGTACCCGCTGACGCAGGCCGACGTCGATGCCGGGAAGGTCGTCAACACGGCGACTGCCTCGGCCAAGGCACCGAGCGGCGCCGCGGTGACGGACTCGGACTCGGTGACGACGCCGATCGCCTCCGCGCCGAAGATCACGCTGAAGAAGTCGGCCGGGAACGCCTCGGGCAACACGGCCGGCTCGACGATCCCGTACTCGTTCCTCGTGACGAACACCGGCAACGTCACGCTGACGAGCGTCGCGGTCACGGATGCGACGATCGGTACGGTCACGTGCCCGACCGGATCCCTCGCACCCGGAGCGGCGACCACGTGCAGCGCGACGTACACGCTGACGCAGGCCGATGTCGACCTGGGCCACGTCATCAACTCGGCGTCCGCCTCCGCGAAGCCGCCCACCGGCGCCGCGGCGACCGCCACCGACTCGATCACCACGCCGATCTCCTCGACCCCGAGCGTCACGCTCAAGAAGACGGCCGGGAACGCCACGGGTAACACGGCCGGCTCGACGATCCTCTACTCATTCCTCGTCACGAACACCGGCAACGTCACGCTGACCAACGTCGGAGTGACCGACGCACGAGTCGGTACCGTCACCTGCCCGGTCACCCAGCTCGCGCCGGGTGCGGCGACGACGTGCACCGCCACGTACCCGCTGACGCAGTCCGACGTGGACGCGGGCAAGGTCGTCAACACGGCGACCACCTCGGCCACTCCGCCCAGCGGCCCTGCGGTGACGGCCACCGACGGAATCACCACGCTCATCGCCTCAACACCCAAGGTCACGCTGAAGAAGACCGCCGGCACGCCCACCGGCAACACAGCCGGCTCGTCCGTCCCGTACACGTTCCTGGTCACGAACACAGGGAACGTGACCCTGACCAGCGTCACGGTCAGCGACGCCAAGGTGGGTACGGTCTCGTGCCCGGCCACGCAGCTCGCCCCGGGTGCCTCGACGACCTGCACCGCCGCGTACCTGCTCACGCAGCCCGACGTCGACGCGGGCAAGGTCGTCAACTCGGCGACCGCCTCGGCGAACCCGCCGAGCGGTGCCGCGGTGACGGCGACGGACATGGTCACGCTGCCGATCGCCTCCGCCCCGGCGCTCGCCGTGGACAAGCAGGCGGGCACGGCGACGGGTAACACGGCCGGCTCGACGATCCCGTACACGTTCCTTGTCGCCAACACCGGCAACGTCACGCTGCACGCCGTGAGCGTCAGCGATCTCTTGGTGGGTACGGTCACCTGCCCGGTCACGACGCTCGCGCCGAAGGCGTCGACGACCTGTACCGCGACGTACACGCTCACTCAGGTCGATGTCGACTCCGGCCACGTGGCGAACACGGCCACCGCGTCGGGCACCTCGCCCACCGGCGGGAGGGTCACCGCGGCCGATTCGGTGGACACGCCCGTCGCGTCCGCCCCGAAGATCACGCTGGACAAGCAGGCGGGCATCCCGTCGAGCAGCACCGCCGGCGCGACCATCCCGTACAGCTTCGTCGTGCAGAACACCGGCAACGTGACGATCACCAGCCTCGTGATCTCGGACGGGAAGGTCGCCCCTGTCAACTGCCCCGCGACAACGCTCGCGCCCGGGGCGACCACGACGTGTACCGCGACCTACACGGTGACGCAGGTCGACGTCGACGCGGGCCATGTCGCCAACTCGGCGATGGCCTCCGCGGACCCGCCCTCGGGTGGCTCGGTCACGGCGACCGACTCGACGGACACGTTCCTCACCCCGACCCCCAAGGTCACGCTCGACAAGCAGGCAGGGACGCCGTCGGGCAACACGGCGGGTTCAACCATCGCCTATAGCTTCATCGTCACGAACACCGGCAACGTCACGCTGACCGCGATCGCGATCGACGATCCCACCGCAGGGCCCGTGTCCTGCCCGGTCACGGTCCTCGCCCCCGCAGCGACCACGACGTGCACCGCGACGTACCACCTGACCCAGGTCGACGTCGACGCCGACCACGTCGCCAACACGGCCACGGTCTCGGCTGTTTCGCCGTCAGGCGCTGCGGCCACGGCCACGGACCGTACGGACACCCTCATCCCCAGCTCACCGAGCATGGTGCTCAGCAAGCAGGCCGGCACCCCGTCGGCCATGGCGGCAGGCGCGACGATCGTCTACACGTTCCACGCGAAGAACACCGGCAACGTCACGATGCACCTGCTCAGCGTCACCGACCTCATGGTGGGTTCGGTGTTCTGCCCCACCACCACGCTGGCACCGGGGCAGGAGACGTCCTGCACGGCCACGTACACACTGACCCAGGCGGACGCGGATGCGGGTCACGTCCTCAACACGGCCACGCTGTCGGCCGTGCCACCGTCGGGTCCGCCCGTCACCTCGACCGACTCGGCGACCTCCACGATCACGTCGTCGCCCGGGATGACGTTCGACAAGCAGGCGAGCGCGCCGTCGGGCAACACCGCCGGCTCCACGATCGAGTACCTCTTCATCGCGACCAACACCGGGAACGTGTCCCTGAACAACGTGTCGGTGACTGATACCAAGGTGGGTACGGTCACCTGTCCCGTCACGAGCTTGGCTCCCGGGGCACACGTGACCTGTACCGCCACGTACGTCCTCGCACAGGCCGATGTGGACGCCGGGCACGTCCTCAACACCGCGAGCGTGTCGGCGGATGCGGCGTCCGGTCAGAGACTGACCGCGGAGGACTCGGTCGACGTTCCTCTCGTGAGAACGCCGGGTCTGGTTCTCGACAAGCAGGCTGGTACTCCGAGCGGGGTCACGGCGGGGTCGACGATCCTGTACTCGTTCGTCTTCACGAACACAGGCAATGTGACGCTGACCGATGGTGGGATCCTCGATGCCAAGGTGACCGGTATCACGTGCCCGGTCCAATCGCTGCCCCCGGGCGCGACGACGACCTGCACCGCCTTGTACACGGTGAAGCAGGCGGACATCGACGCGGGTCACGTGGCCAACTCGGCGACGGCCTTCGGTCTGTCACCGTCCGGGGTCGTTGTCACGGTGAAGGACTCGACGGACACAGCGATCGCATCCGATCCGAGTCTCACGATGGCCAAGCACGCGGGGACGGCGAGCGGGAACACTGCGGGGTCGGTGATTCCGTACACGTTCGACATCACCAACACCGGCAACGTGACGTTGACGGGTATGGAGGTATCCGACACCAAGGTCCAGCCCGTCAACTGCCCTGTGACGACGCTGGCGCCGGGGGCATCGACGACGTGCTCGGCGATGTACACGATGGAGCAGGCTGATGTCGACGCGGGTCATGTCACGAACTCGGCGACGGTCACCGCCACGCCCCCGTCGGGTGATGCGGTCACAGCGACCGACTCGGTGGACACCCTGGTGTCCGCGAACCCGCACGTGGCCCTCGACAAGCAGTCCGGCACGCTGAGCGGGCACACCAAGGATTCGACGATCCCGTACACGTTCATCGTCACCAACACGGGCAACGTGACGCTCACGGCGATCGTGATCGACGATTCGATCGTCGGCGCGGTGACGTGCCCGGTGACCACCCTCGCCCCACACACGTCCACCTCGTGCACGGCCATCTACACGCTCACGCAGGTCGATGTCGACGCGGGACATGTCGCCAACACCGCGAGCGTCTCCGCCGACCCGCCGCACGGGCTCCCGGTGACGAGCACCGACAGCACCGACACCCCCGTGGACGCGTCGCCCGGCATCAACATCACCAAGCACGCGGGTACGGCTTCCGGCAACACGGCGAGCTCGACGATCCCGTACACGTTCGACGTGATGAACGTGGGTGAGGTGACGCTGACGGACATCGCGATCAAGGACGCGAAGGTCGGTACGGTCTCCTGCCCGGTCACCGAACTGGCACCGGGGGGCAGCACGACCTGTACGGCCTCCTACCCGCTGACCCAGGCAGACGTCGACGCCGGGCACGTGTCCAACACGGCGACGGTGACCTCGAAGGATCCGTTCGGCACGACCGTGACCCACTACGACACGGTCGACACGGCTATCCCGTCGAGCGCCGCGGTGACGCTGAACAAACAGGCAGGCCTCCCGACAAGCGCCAGCGCCGGTGCGACCATCCCGTACACGTTCGTCATCACCAACGCCGGCAACGTCACGCTCTCGGGCATCACGATCAGCGATCCGACGATCGGCGCGGTCTCGTGCCCGGTTTCGACGCTGGCGCCAGGCGCTCGGACGATCTGTACGGCTCCGTACGCGCTCACGCAGGCCGACGTGAACGCCGGCCACGTGGCCAACACAGCAACGGTCACAGCGGAACCGCCGTTCGGCACCGTCGTCTCGAGCACCGACTCGACCAACACGGTCATACCGGCCAACCCGGCGCTGACCCTGGACAAGCAGGCGGGTGACCCGACTGGCCGTAGTGCGGGCTCGACGATCGCCTACAGCTTCGTGGTGACCAACACGGGCAACGTGACCCTCAGCTCTGTGGGCGTGAACGATCCCACCGTGGGCGGTGTCTCGTGCCCAGCCACGACGCTCACCCCGGGAGCGCACACGACCTGCACCAAGACGTACACGCTGACCCAGGCCGATGTGGACGCGGGTGTGGTGCACAACGTGGCGACAGCTTCAGGCACCCCGCCGACCGGTAGCGCCGTCCAGGCGACCGACTCGGTCGACTCGCTCCTACCCGCGGCTCCTGCGATCACATTGAGCAAGACGGCGGGAACGCCGTCGGGCTTCACCGCTGGATCGACGATCCTCTACTCGTTCCTCGTGACGAACACCGGCAACGTGACGCTGTCGAGCGTCGTCATCGACGACCCGATGCTGAAGCCGTTCTCCTGCCCGGTCACGACGCTGGCCCCTGGAACGTCTGTGACCTGCACGGCGACCTACACCATGACCCAGTCGGACGTGGACCTGGGCGACATCGACAACACGGCCAGGGTGTCGGCCAACCCGCCGATCGGCGCCCCGGTCAGCGCGACCGACTCGACCGACACCGAGTTCGTGCCCACGGCTGTCCTGACGCTCGACAAGCAGGCGCTCGCGCCGTCCGGCAACACGCAAGGCTCGACGATCCAGTACTCGTTCGTGGCGTCCAACAAGGGTGCCGCGACGCTGCACCTGCTCAGCGTCAACGACCCGAAGGTCGGCTCGGTGTACTGCCCATCGACGACGCTCGCGCCGGGTGCTGTGGTGATCTGCACGGCCACGTACACACTGAGCCAGGCCGACGTCGATGCCGGCCATGTACCGAACATCGCGACCGCCTCGGCCCTGCCGCCGTCTGGTCCGGCCGTCACCGCGACGGGCTCGAAGGACACGCTCATCCCGTCGACGCCCAGCATCACCCTGGACAAGCAGGCCGGGGCACCGAGCGGTGCCACGGTCGGCGCAGAAATCCCGTACAGCTTCGTCGTGACGAACACGGGCAACGTGACGCTGACGAAGGTCGTCGTCGATGACGCGCTCGTCGGTACGGTCAGCTGCCCACTGAACACGCTGGCGCCAGGGGGACACACGACCTGTACGGCGACGTACGTGGTCACGCAGTCGGACGTGGACGCCGGACACGTGACCAACACCGCGTCCGTGACGGCCGATCCTCCGACGGGTGCCTCCGTCACCGCCGGCGACAGCACGGACATCTCGCTCGCCAGCAACCCGTCCGTCACGATCGCCAAGAAGGTCGGAACGCACTTCAACACCGTCGGCTCCACGGTGCCGTACACGTTCCTCGTGGCGAACACCGGCAACGTCACCCTCACCGGTATCGGCGTGAGTGACGCCAGAACCGGTCCCGTGAGCTGCCCCGTCTCGGACCTGGCGCCCGGTGCCAGCACGACCTGCACGGCGACGTACACGCTGACCCAGGCCGACGTCGACGCGGGCCACCTGCTCAACACGGCGACCGCGTCCGCGACGCCTCCTGCCGGCCCGACGGTGTCGGCGACCGACTCGGTGGACACGCCCATCATCGCTGGTGCTCAGATCGCGCTCGACAAGACCGCGGGCACACCGAGCGGTATGACGGTCGGCGCGACCATTGCCTACACGTTCCTCGTCACGAACACCGGCAACGTGACGCTCCACGCAGTCAGCGTGAGCGATCCCCAGGTGACCTCGGTGACCTGCCCGGTCTCGCAGCTGGCGCCGGGGGAGCGCACGACCTGCACCGCGACGTACACGGCGACGCAGGCGGACGTCGATGCCGGGCACGTGACCAACACGGCGACCGCGTCCGGCACGCCTCCGCTGGGTGCCGCGGTCAACGCGACGGACACCGCGGACTCGACGATCACGGCGTCGCCCAGCCTCACGCTCGTGAAGTCGGCCGGTTCCGCGAGCGGCAACACCGCGACCTCGACGATCCCGTACACGTTCCTCGTGACCAACACGGGCAACGTGACGCTGCATGCGGTGAGCGTGAGCGACGCCAGGGTCGGTACGGTCGCGTGCCCCGCTGATGACGTGGCGCCAGGGGCTTCCGTGACGTGCACCGCGATGTATCCGCTCACGCAGGCCGACGTCGACCTCGGGCACGTCGACAACTCAGCGACCGCGTCGGCGAACCCGCCGAAGGGTGCGGCCGTCACCGACGGCGACAGCATCACGACGCCGGTGGCCTCCACGCCGAGCATCACGGTGGTCAAGACCGCCGGTTCCGCGACCGGAAACACGGCCGGCTCGACGATCCCGTACAGCTTCGTGGTCACGAACACTGGCAACGTGACCGTGCATGCGGTCGGCGTGACCGATCCCAAGATCACGCCCGTCACCTGCGCCGCCACGCCGCTGGCCCCGGGTGCACAGACGACGTGTACGGGGACGTACACGATCACCCAGGCCGACGCCGACGCCGGCCATGTGGAGAACTCGGCGACCGCTACCGCGACCCCGCCGGTGGGCGGTTCCGTGACGGCGACCGGCGCGATCGACACGCCGATCGTCGCGACGACGACGGTGACGCTGGACAAGCAGGCCGGGACGCCCACCGGCAACACCGCGAACTCGACGATTCCGTACACGTTCATCGTGAAGAACACGGGCAGCGTGACGCTGACCAGCATCGTGGTCGACGATCCGACCGTGGGTAACGTCGACTGCCCGGTCACGACGTTGGCACCGGGGGTGAGCACGACGTGCACTGCGACGTACATGCTCACCCAGCCTGACGTCGATGCAGGGCACCTGACGAACGCGGCGACCGTGTCGGCGAACCCGCCGTCCGGGCCGAAGGTGACGGCGTCCGATGCGGTGACCACGCCGATTCCGGCCGCGCAGAGCCTCAGCCTGGTCAAGACCGCGGGTACGGCCACCGGCATCACCGCCGGCTCGACGATCCCGTACACGTTCGTCGTGACCAACACCGGCAACGTGACGCTGACCTCGATCGGCGTGACGGACGCTCAGGTCGGTACGGTCTCGTGCCCGACAGGGGTGTCGCTGGCGCCTGGCGCTCACGTGTCCTGCACCGCGGACTACGTCCTGACCCAGCCTGACGTCGATGCCGGGCACGTCACCAACAGCGCCACCGCGTCAGGGACGTCGCCCAGCGGCGGGCCGACGACCGACACCGCGCGCATCGACACGATGGTCCCCGCGGTCCCGCTGCTGACCGTGAAGAAGATCGGCACAGCGACCGGCTACAGGGCCGGTGCGCCGATCACGTACACGTTCCTCGTGACCAATACGGGCAACGTCACCCTGCACAGCATCACGGTGAACGATCCGAAGGTCGCGTCCGTGACGTGCCCGCCGGCGTCCGTGGCGCCTGGTGGGACCACCACGTGCACGGGGACGTACATCCTGACGCAGGATGACGTCGACCTCGGAGTGGTCGTGAACGGCGCGGTCGCGTCGGCGCTCTCGCCGCAGGGACCCCCGGCCATGGGGTCCGGCGCGGCGGTCACGGCGATCCCGGCCGCCCCGCACGTGACGATCGTCAAGACCGCCGGGCCGGTTCGCGACAACGCGGTCGGCGCCACGCTCCCGTACACGTTCCTCGTGACCAACGACGGCAACGTCACGCTCCACGGCGTCGCCGTGAACGACCCGAATGTCGGCACGGTGTCCTGCCCGGCGACGGTGCTGGCGCCACGGACGAGCACGACCTGTACGGCGACGTACGCGCTGACGCTCACGGACGTCGACGCCGGCCATGTCGCCAACTCGGCGACGGTGACGGCGAACCCGCCTCAGGGCGATCCCGTCTCTGCGACGCATGCCATCGACACTCCGATCACGCCGACGCCCTCGGTGAGCCTCCAGAAGCACGCGGGGGCCCCTTCGGACGTGATCGCAGGCGCGACCATCCAGTACAGCCTGGTCGTCACGAACACCGGAAACGTCACGCTGACCCACATCGCGATCAGCGACCCGATGGTCGGTACGGTCACCTGCCCGACCACGACGCTCGACCCGAACAGCATGACGACGTGCTCTGTCACGTACGTGATGACGCAGAACGACATCGATGCCGGCGTCGTCGTGAACCAGGCCTCGGTGTCGGCCACGTCGCCGCTCGGCACGGACGTCACCGACTCCTCCGGCACCGAGACGGTGATCCCGTCCCAGCCGGCGCTGACGCTGCACAAGTCCGCGGCGACGCCGACGGGTACGTTCGTGGGCTCGACGATCACGTACAGCCTGCTGGTCACCAACACGGGCAACGTCACGCTCGGCTATCTCACCGTCTCCGATCCGACGGCCGGACCGGTGTGGTGCCCTGACGGCACNNCCGGTCACATCCAGAACACGGCCGCCGCGTACGGCAACCCGCCGTCGGGTGACCCGGCGGACCTCGGCGACGACGCGACCGCGACCGACACGCTGGACACGACGCTCGTCCAGAAGCCGTCCGTCGCGATCGTCAAGACGGCGGGCAACCCGACAACGATGGAGACGGGCGGCGAGGTGCCGTACACGTTCCTCGTCACGAACACCGGCAACGTCACCCTCACGGGACTCGTCGTCGCAGACCCGCGCATCGGCGATGTCTCCTGCCCGACCACAACGCTTGCGCCGCTCGGCGCGATGACGTGCACCGGCGTGTACGGGCTGACGCAGGCCGACCTGGATGCCGGCACGCTGATCAACACGGCCACCGTCACCGGTGCCGGCCCGTTCGACGCGACCGTCTCGGCCGACGGCACGGTCAGGACCCTGCTTGTCCAGAAGCCTGATCTCACGTTCACCAAGAAGGCGGACGCGACGGAACCCGTCTCGGCAGGCGACCAGGTGACATTCACGTTCCTCGTGACGAACACGGGCAACGTGACGCTCAGGTCGCTCGCGGTCAACGACCCGATGCTCGCGTCGGTCAGCTGCCCGGCGACCACTCTCGTACCTGGAGCCCAGGTGCTCTGCATAGGCAGCCTGTACACGGTGACGGCTGCGGACGCCGCCCGCGGCTGGATCAAGAACACCGCCGTGGCGAGCGTTCTCGGTGCCGAGTTCGAGGTCGGAACGATCGAGCTCACCGCGACGTCGACGGTGACGATCACCACCATCACTCCCGTCACCACCGTCACTNNTGGGCATCATGCTCACCGTCGCGGGACGACGTCGGCGCGAGCAGGACCAGCTCCCATGAACCACCAAGGAGACACCTTGCGCAAGCTCACGACCGGTCTCGCCCTGGCCATCGTGGCGGGCATAGCCCTCACGGGATGCACGAAGGCGAGCAGTGACGCCACGGCGCCGGCATCGTCGGTCCCGGCCGTCGATCCGAGCCGGGTCTCGCCGACCGACCTTCCCACGCCCCCTGTTGTCACGGACGCGAAGGGCGCGATCCGCGACCTGACCCTCGGGGAGTGCAAGACCGACGCGGGACAGCAGTCCGTCTCCGGATCGCTCACCTCGACACAGTCCGCGACCGCGGACTTCCTGGTCACCGTCAGCTGGACGAATGCCACCGGTGACGTGATGGGCCGCGGCTTCAGCGTGCTGAAGAAGGTCGCGTCCGGTCAGACCGTGACCTTTGAGATCAAGGCCAAGGTCGCCGCCGGCGCGACGCAGTGCGTCAAGGGCGTCGAGTACGGCACGATCGCCGGCTGACTCAGACCCGCGGCTCCGTACGAGGCTCGTCAGGGGGTTCGTTCGCGGCCGCGGCCACGGCGGCATCAGCCGTCGTCTGGCGGTGCAGCTCTTCGATGGTCTGGTGCCGAATGGCGGTGGGTGTACGGCGGGGAAGGCCGATGCCCAGCCCGAACACGATCCCGCCGACGGCGGCAAGGCCCGCGCCGATCAGCACCAGGCTCGTGGGGTTGGCGACGGACGGCTGGCTCTTGTTGGCCATCGCCACCTCGTACAGGATCCTCAGGTCCCACGTGTTNNAGCTCGACGTCGCCACGTGGCTGGTCTCGGCCGAGGCGGCGCCCTGGCTCGAGCGAGCCGCGGGTGAGCGCGACCCGGAGTCGTTGGCGGCGGCCGATCGCTGGCGGCGGGATCTCCCGGCGGACCTGGCCGCCGCTGTCCTCACTCAGGCCTCGCTGCGGCGCGCTGCGGTAGGCAAGCTGGGGGAGCGGGCGGCCTGCCTCTTCCTGACCCGCGACGGGCTCGAGCAGGCGACGAGGCTCGCGGTCTCGCGCTGGCGTGCGGAGAGGTTCGCGGCAGGTGGCGTCGCTGAGGTCTGGGATCTCGGCTGCGGTCTCGGGCTCGACGCGCGAGCTCTGGTGGACGCGGGACTCGCCGTGACCGGCGTGGAGAAGGATCCGGTCACCGCGGTGTTCGCCACAGCCAACCTCGGGGCGTCGGCCCGGGTCGTCACGGCCGACATCGCCGAGCTGTACGGAGACGTTCCGGGCGACGCGGCGGTGTTCCTCGATCCTGCCCGTCGTACGGCTCGTGGCCGGTCGTGGGACGTCGCCGACCTCAGCCCGTCGTGGGACGTGGTGACGGGTTTCGCCGACGGCAGCCGAGTGGCGTGCGTGAAGCTCGGCCCCGGCATCCCGTACAGGCTCCTGCCCGACCACGCCGAGACCGTCTGGGTGTCCGATCACGGCGACCTCGTCGAGGCGGCGCTGTGGGCCGGAGCGGGCGCCGGGCCCGGACGCCGGAGCGCGCTGCTGCTGCCGGGCGGCCACAGCCTCGACGCGACCGACGACACGGTGCGCATCGGTCCGATCCGGAGCTGGCTGTACGAACCGGACCCGGCCGTGATCCGTGCCGGAGCAATCCCGGCGCTGGCGACCACGCTCGACGCGACGGGCATCGTGCCCGGCGTCGCCTATCTCACCGCCGACCGGCACAAACCGACCCCGTACGCGGCCGCCTTCGAGGTGCTGGACCGCCTCCCGTACCGCGAACGTGACCTCCGTGCCTGGGTGCGCCAGAACCGCATCGGCACGCTGGAGATCAAGAAGCGTGGCCTGGACGTCGATCCCGCAGCGTTGCGCCGCCGGCTCTCGCCCAAGGGTCCCCGCTCGGCCACGCTCGTGCTCACCCCGACGCCGGACGGCGCCGCGGCGCTCGTGGTCCGCAGAGGCTAGCGGGACTCATGCGGGCCTAAGGCTCGACGACCGCCCACCCGTGCGGAGGGACCGCCGGTGCCAGGGGGTCCGAGGCTTCCAACACGGTGCCTTGCGGCAAGGGATGGGGCTGGTCGCAGATGTTCAACGCGAGGTCGATCCGTTCACCGTCGCCCCCGGCCAGCTCGATGACCACGAACTCGTTCTCGAGCTCGCGCGTCGTCACCGTGGCGGTCCACAGCCATCGATGGCGGCGACGCAGGCCGAGCAGCCGTTGGTGCAGGTCGTACACGCTTCTGCCGAACGGCAGGAGATCGTACGGATGGGCCGGGAACTGCGGCCGGATCGCATCGTCGCCGAAGAAGGACTCCGTCTTCACGCCGGTGAACGCCTGCTCGTCGCCTGAGTACACGGACGGGATGCCCGGCAGCAGGGCCAACAGCGCGACGACATGCTCGAGGTGACGTTGGTCGTCGAACTGGCTCGCGATCCGGGTCGTGTCGTGGTTGCCGACGAACGTGTACGGGACGAACTGCTCGAGCATCGCCTTGTGTCGGCTGAGCGAGTGTGCGAGCTCCCAGAAGTTCTTCGTGGCGATCGAGCTCCAGATGGCCTTCCACAGCTCGTACTGGGTCACCGTATGCATCCCGGAACGCTTCACGAAGTCCGCGTAGTCGCCGTGGATGACCTCGCCCAACATCCAGGTTCCCGGGTGAAGGAATGTGATCGCCTCGGTGATCGGGCGCCATGCGTCAGGCCCGGGAGCGTAGGCGGCGTCGAAGCGCCACGCGTCCGCGCCCATGTCGGTCCAGTGCGACACGACCGAGATGACGTGGCGGATGACGGCCGGCTCGGCCAGGTTGAGCTCGACGAGCGACTCGTGGCCCTCGAAGTATCGGGGGTAGCCGTCAACCCACGTGATCCAGCGGCCCTCGGGCGAGTCGGGGCCGCCCGCGATGGCGCGGCGGACGATCTCGTTGTCGCGCGAGACGTGGTTGAACACGCCATCGAGGGCGACCCGGATGCCCTTGCTGCGGCATGCTGCGACGAGGTGGGAGAACGTGTCGGTCGTACCCAGCCGGGGGTCGATCTGGAAGTGGTCGAGAGTGTCGTACCCATGGGTCGCTGAGCGGAAGATCGGGCCCAGCAACAGGCCGTTCGCGCCCAGCGTGACGGCGTAGTCGAGCCATTCCTCGAGTTGCGCAAGGCGCGGTACGGGATCCTGTCCGGCATCGGCGAGGGAGCGCTCGGCTCCAGTGAATCCGAGCGGGTAGACGTGCCACCAGATCATGTCCGTCGACCAGGGTGCGGGCATCTGCGTCTCCTTCGTCTTTCTCAGCCTCGCACGGACCAGGGCCTTGACGCACGAGATCCGCG
This sequence comes from Propionibacteriaceae bacterium, assembly GCA_003158895.1. Classification (GTDB taxonomy): domain Bacteria; phylum Actinomycetota; class Actinomycetes; order Propionibacteriales; family Propionibacteriaceae; genus Fen-668. The sequence goes on along the minus strand of PMLO01000124.1, from coordinate 937 downwards.
TGATGACCTGGCGGGCACCTGGGCGCCCTAGCACTCGGCTTGATCGAGTGCTAACGCGGGTATAGATTCTTCGTTAGCACTCAACCATTGAGTGTGCCAGCGTTCGGGACGGCACCGCGACGACGTCCCGACACTTTGTACCCAGTGGCCGACCGGCCACCACCGAACAGTGAAAGGGGTCTTGACGTGGCAGCCACGATCAAGCCGCTCGAGGACCGCGTCCTCGTATTGCCGCTGGAGGCCGAGCAGACCACTGCTTCCGGCCTTGTCATCCCGGACACCGCCAAGGAGAAGCCGCAGGAGGGCAAGGTCATCGCGACCGGCCCAGGTCGTACCGACGACAACGGCAAGCGGATCCCGATGGATCTCGCCGAGGGCGACATCGTCATCTTCTCCAAGTACGGCGGCACCGAGGTTAAGTACGACGGCTTTGAGTACCTGCTCCTCAATGCCCGCGACATCCTCGCGGTCGTCACCAAGTAAGGGACACACATGCCAAAGATCCTTCAGTTCGACGAGCAGGCGCGTCGCTCCCTGGAGCGTGGTGTCGACATCCTCGCGAACACCGTGAAGGTGACGCTGGGCCCCAAGGGTCGCTACGTCGTCCTTGACAAGAAGTGGGGCGCTCCGACCATCACCAACGACGGCGTGACCGTCGCCAAGGAGATCGAGCTCAGCGATCCGTACGAGAACCTGGGCGCGCAGCTCGCCAAGGAAGTCGCCACCAAGACCAACGACGTAGCCGGTGACGGTACGACGACGGCCACGGTGCTGGCGCAGGCGCTCGTTCACGAGGGCCTGCGTGCGGTCGCTTCCGGCGCCAACCCGGTCGGCCTGAAGCGGGGCATCGAGAAGGCCGTTGAGGCCCTCTCCGCCGAGCTTCGGCTGCAGGCCCGGGCGATCGACTCGACCTCCGACATGGCATCGGTCGCCACGA
>PMLO01000104.1 GCA_003158895.1 Propionibacteriaceae bacterium | reverse complement strand
GCGGGGGGGTCCGTGGGCTGCGGGCTGTTCAGCGCCGTAGACCCGGCCTGCGCACAGCCCGCTATGACGAGGGCGGACCCGGCACCGGCAAAGCCGACGACCGCGCGACGTGAGACTGGCATGCATGCTCCCATGGGGCAGAGAGAAATCCTTGACTACAAGAATAAGGCAGGATCCGGCGATTCTCGTTCCCACGCCGAGGACATGAAACGGGCCGGTCATGACGACCGGCCCGTTCCAAGGGTTCTCAGAGTGCTTGAACGCTCACTTTTCTCCGACCGAGACCGGCTCTCCCACAGTCATGGGGGACATGATGGCGTCGGGCGAAGGGAGCATGAGCCCGTCGTCGTCCTGGTTGGGCCCAGCCTTGGTGGAGTCCTCGAGGTTCCCCGGGATACGCATCATGTAGAACGACCGCCACACGAAGTACGCGGACACGAGGAAGAACACCACGGCCAGGACATGAACGAGCAGGGCGTTGGTCTTCGTCAGGCTCACGGCCAGCTCGACGGCCAGCAGGCCGAACAGCGTAGTGAACTTGATGACCGGGTTCAGCGCCACCGACGAGGTGTCCTTGAAGGGATCGCCGACAGTGTCGCCGACGATGGTGGCGTCGTGGAGCGCTGTGCCCTTGGCGTGGAGGTCGACTTCGACGATCTTCTTCGCGTTGTCCCAGGCGCCTCCGGCGTTCGCCATGAAGATGGCCTGGAACAGGCCGACGACCGCGATCGCGATCAGGTAGCCGATGAAGAAGTACGGCTCCACGAAAGCGAAGGCGAGGGTGGCGAAGAAGATCGCCAGGAAGATCACCAGCATGCCCTTCTGGGCGTAGTCGGTGCAGATCTCCACGACCTCTGTCGAGTCCTTCGTGGACGCCTTGGCGTCGGCCGAGGGATCGAGGTGGATGTGTTCCTTGATGTACTCGACCGCACGGTAGGCGCCGGTGGTGACGGCCTGGGTGGCTGCGCCGGTGAACCAGAAGATCATGGCGCCGCCGGTGATCAGGCCGAGCAGGAACGGAGCGTGGATCGGGCTCAGCAGCGCGGCGACCTGGTTGAGGTCGGTGAGAGGCTGGTCACCCGCGAGGTCCTGAGCGAGGAACAGGATGATCGAGAAGATCATCGTGGTCGCGCCCACCACAGCAGTGCCGATGAGGACCGGCTTGGCGGTCGCCTTGAACGTGTTGCCGGCGCCGTCGTTCTCTTCGAGCATCGCCTTGGCCTTGGACCAGTTGGGCGTGTAGCCGTAGGTCGTCTGCATCTCCGCGTCGATGTCGGGGATGGACTCGATGCGGCTCAGCTCGTAGACGGACTGTGCGTTGTCGGTGACTGGGCCGTAGGAGTCGACGGCGATCGTCACCGGACCCATGCCGAGGAAGCCGAAGGCGACCAGGCCGAAGGCGAACACGGCGGAGGCGTGCGGGAGGGTGCCGAGCGAGGAGTCGAGGTTGCTGGCCTGGGCGACCAGGTAGGCCACCCCCATCAGCGCCACAATGACGATCCCCAGCCAGTAGGCGGCGAAGTTGCCGGCCACGAAGCCCGAGAGGATGTTCAGCGAGGCGCCGCCCTGCTCGGAGGACTTCACGACCTCCTTGACGTGAGCGGACTTCGTCGACGTGAACGCCTTGACCAGCTCGGGGATCAGAGCGCCCGCAAGAGTGCCGCACGAGATGATGATCGACAGCTGCCACCACAGGTTCGAGCTGACGCCGTTGCCGTTCAGCAGGAACGAGGAGCACGCGAACGTGAGCACGATCGACACGACCGAGGTCAACCACACCAGCGAGCTGAGCGGCTTCTCGAAGTCGAAGTCCTCGCTGCCGTACGAACGCTTCGCCCAGGCCTCGTTGACGAAGTAGGACACCGCCGACGCGACCAGCATGATCGCGCGGATTGCGAAGATCCAGATCAGCAGGACGGCCTGCAGCAGCGGGTTCGCCCCAGTGCCCTGAGCCACGCCCAGCAGGATGAAGGTGATCAGCGNNGTCGGCGATCGTGCCGGGGTTGCGAGGGTCGTCCTCATCGATCTTGAAGACGATCTTCATCAGGTCGGCACCGACATCGGCGATCTTGGTGAAGATGCCGCCCGCGATCCGCAGTGCGGACGCTCCGAGCGACTCGCCGATCGCGAAGCCGATGAAGCACTTGCCGGCGAGGTCGACGGGCAGGAAGACCAGGATGATGAGCATCAGCAGCAGCTCGAGCGAGATCAGCACCATGCCGACCGACATGCCGGACCGGGCCGGGATGTCGTGGAGGCCCCACTTCTCGCCCTTGAGGGCTGCGTGCGAGGTCCGAGAGTTGGCGAACGTGTTGATCCGGATGCCGAACCACGCGACGCCGAACGAGCCTGCCATGCCGACGAGCGAGAAGAGGAGGATGACCGCGATCTGCCACGCCGCGATACCGGCCAACGCGAAGTACAGGACGATGACCACTGCGAGGAATGCCCACAGCAGCATGAGGAACTTGCCCTGCTTGACGAGGTACGCCTTGCAGGTCGTGTAGATGAGTTCGGAGATCTCCCTCATCGACTCGTGGACGGGCAGCGACTTCAGGCGCGAGTAGGTCCAGACGCCGAACAGGAGTCCGAAAACGCACAGGACCAGCCCGACATACAGCGGCCACAGCCCATTGGCGCCGAGGATGGTGACCGAGCCGTCACGCAAAGACTTGGGCAGCTGGAGCGCGGCTTCGCTGCCCTTGCTCTCCCCGGATGCTGGGGCGGTGCCGCAGCCGGCGAGCAAGAGCACGGCTAGCGTCCCCAGGATCGCCATGACGCGGCGTGTCGTGGGCCTCATTGACCTCTCCTCTACGTATGGGCGGAGAACGACCTCCACCCGGACACCGGTCAGGCTACGACCCGCTTTGACCGGACAAAGCAGGGGGGGTACCGGTTGGGCCTTCAACCAGGGTGTGATAGTGCATTGGCTGGCGGATTTTGGTCCACAGCTCGCTTGTGATGCGCGTCATCGAGCAAAAGTAAGGGCACCCTTAGTTGATCTCTGACGCGATTACGCAAGAATGGTGTTGTGAAAACCGAGATGTCCTCTGACGTCGGGGCGACGAGCCACGACACTGAGGCGGGCACGCGGACCCGGGTCCTGGGCGTCATCATGGCGCGCGGGGCTGCGACGGCCGCGGAGATCGCCGAGGAGTTCACGCTGACCCAGGCGGCCGTCCGCCGCCACCTCAGCGCACTGACCGACACGGGTCTCATCACCACGCGGGAGCGCCGTACGTACGGCAGCCGCGGTCGTGGGCGCCCCGCCAAGGTCTTCGTACCGACAGACCAGGGCCGCAACGCGTTCGAGCACTCGTACGACAAGCTGGCGATCGACCTGCTCGCGTACCTCGCGGAGCAGGAGGGGCCAGACGCGGTCGAGAAGTACGCCCGTCACCGCTTCGCCGGGTTCGCCGCGGAGCACTCTCAGGAGATCTCGTCGGCCGCCTCGCCGGTCGACGCGCTCGCCCGTGTGCTGGCGGCCGACGGGTACATGGCGACCGTGCAGCCGGTCTCCAGCGGCCAGCAGCTCTGCCAGCACCACTGTCCGGTGGCTGCCGTCGCGGTCACGTACCCGGTTTTCTGCATCGCGGAGACGGAAGTTTTCTCGAGCTTGCTCGGTTCGCATGTACAGCGCCTCGCGACGATCGCGCACGGCGATGGTGTCTGCACCACCCACATTCCCCGACCGGTGACCAAGGAGG
>PMLO01000025.1 GCA_003158895.1 Propionibacteriaceae bacterium | reverse complement strand
GTCGCAGTCCGACTGGAGGTCCAGAGACGGGGACTGGCCCGACACCATCGAGGTGTAGTTGTCCTGGCTGTAGTGGCCGGTGCCGTAGTAGTCCTTCAGCAGGACGCCCTGGGACGGCAGCGTCTTCCATAGGTAGCTGTTCTGGTTCAACCCGGTGAACGTCGCGTCGTACGACTTGTTCTCGAGGATGATCAGCCAGACATGCTTGACCTGGCCCGGAAGCAGGCCGGTGCTCGTGATCGTCTGCTGGCCGTAGCCGACAGGCGAGGCATTGGCGGGGGTGGCTGCGCTCAACCCTGTGAACGACAGCCCAGCGGCAGTGACGGCCGCCAGCGCTGAGAATTTCCTGGTTCGCATGACTCGTGTCTACGCCTCGAACACAGGTTCTTGACAGCATGATCGCCCTGAACGGCAGGTGAACGTTCAACGCACCCGGGTCGCGAGGGCGGGCTGCCGCCGGGCTGCCATCGCGGCGGTCGCGGTTGTTGGCAGTATTCGAAGCAAGAGAACGGCTGGCGATCGTCCGGTGGATCTGGACTGACATCCGAGGGGTGAACAGCGTTGACCGACCGACCTCTACGCGCTCAGATTGGCGTATGGCCCCTGTGACTGACGAGAAGATCGTTGACGAAGTTGTGGGACGGCTGGCGACCCGCTACCCAGGGGTAGGCACCGACCTCATCGCCAAGCGCGCCTGGGCAGCACTGAAGGCGTTCGTGAACCCCACCATCCGCGACTTCCTGCCGCTGCTCGTGGAACGAAGGGTCACCCGCGAACTCAAGTCAGGCCTCCCCGTAGCTCGCGCCTAGTTCGCCCCGTCAGTTCCCGGCGGCGCTTGCGGGTTGCTCGATCTGAGGATCGGGTCACCCCGCAGCCCCCGCCATTGCCAGCGCCAGGGTGCGAGGGATGTTGCGAACGGCCGCCGTCGGTCGCTCACCTCTGGGTACTGCGGCTGACGCGGGCTCGACATCTCCTAGGGCTACCTTGCCCACATGGCGACAATTCGGATCGATCATGCGGTTCCCACCCGGCATCCCCTCGCAGTTCCACCGGAGATCGTCTGGCCGACGCCGGTCGCGGCGTCTGATGACTGACGGCATCGTCGTGAGGAAGCATCGTGGGCGACGCGTCGTGCTGACCACGGTCGGGGTTCTTGCCGGGGTCCTCGTCCTTGCGCTGGGAGGCGTGTTGGCGGTGGGGGGGATCCTGGTTCCTGCCACGTATCTTCAACCGTGGAGTGCCGGCTACTACCAGCAGTTCAGCGATCCTCGGATGCAGGTTGTCGCCCACGCCGTCCTTGCCCCGAGCGGACACAACATGCAGCCGTGGACCGTACGGCTCGACCAGACCGACCCGAACGTGCTCTACCTCTATACAGACCCGACTCGGCTCACGCCCGCCGTCGATCCCCTGGCGCGGCAGACGCTGGTCTCACAGGGCACCTTCCTGGCCTACCTCCAGGTGGCGGCCGAGCACCTCGGATACTCAGCGTCTTTCACGCTGTTCCCCGACGGCACCTACAACGAGGCTGACCTGAAGACCTCGATGAGCCAGCTGCCAGTGGCGAAGGTCACCTTGGCGAAGGACTCCTCCGCCACGACCGCGGACTATGCCTCGCTGTTCCTGTCCGACACGAACCGCGCCCCCTACACCGCCGCACCACTCACCACGACACAGACCAGCGCGCTGACCTCCCTCGCCGGCTCGTCGCCGGCGACCCTGTCCATCCTCACCGGTCAGCAGGACATGGCCACCCTGGGAGCCTTCGCCATCGAAGGCACGAAGATCGAAACCGAGTACCTGCCTGCCACCAAGGAGAGCGACGCGCTGTTCTACGGCACCGAGCAGGCCAAGAACCAGGCACGGTCCGGATTCGGAGTCGAAGGCCAAGGGACCAGCGGCTTCATGAAGTACTTCCTGCAGGGACTGCTCACGATCATTCCGTCGGTCAACGACGACGCGGCCGGCGCCAAGAACGCGATCGCGATGACCGCAGCCGGCGTGGCCCACACCGCCGCGTACGCACTGATCAGCACACCCGGGAACACCCGCACCGAGCAGGTCCAAGCAGGGATCCTGTACGCCCAGTTCTGCCTCCACGCCCGAACACTCGGCCTGGTCATGCAGCCCCTCAGCCAGGTCCTGCAGGAATACCCGACGATGGCCGGCCCCTATGCGGCGATCCACGCCAAGTACGCACCCGGCGGCCACACCATCCAGATGCTCGTACGCATCGGAACCGCCACCACCCAATACCCGGTCACCATGAGACGAGACGCGAACGCCCTCGTGCACACCCCATGACCCCGGTGGGCTCGTCGCCCTCCCATCGGCGCGATCTTCGCAGTGACCAGGCGGGCGCGATTGACCTTGAGCGGGTGAGCACCGACGACCTCATGTCGCTCGCGACCGACCACGGCAGGGCCCCGATGCAGGTGGGCGCAGTCCTCATCCTCGACACCAGTGCTGGAGTCGACCCGGCCGCTGTCATCGGCGCAGTCGAGCGGCGAGTCCTAGCGATTCCCCGCCTGAGGCAACGACTGGTCCGCCCGGGGATCCCCTTCGGTCGACCGATCTGGGTCGACGATCCGCGCTTCCGGATCGAAGATCACGTGTCGATTGCTCCGTACCCGACATCGCACGGGATGGACGGGCTGCTGGCGACGGCGGCCGACTTTCTCACGACGCGGCTCCCCAGCGACCGCCCGTTGTGGGCTGCCCTCGTCGTACCTGACACCGACGATGGCCGGACCGGCCTCGTGATCGTGCTGCATCATGTTTTGGCCGACGGAGTGGCAGGCCTGGCGATTTTGGCTGCGCTGGCGGACGGCTCTCCAAGCGCGCCGGAGGCGAGCCTCCCGCGACCGGCGCCAAGCCGCGGGCAGCTCGCCCTCGACGCCTGGCGAGGCCATCTGGTTGCCATCCGGAGGCTCCCTCATACGCTCGCCAGAGTCGGCCAAGCTCTTGCACAGCTCGGTCCCTCAGTGCGGGCACGTGCGGCGGAGTCGTCGCTGAACCACCCGACCGGAGCACACCAGCGCTTCGCCATCATCGACTGCGACCTGGACGCAGTGAAGGATGTCGCACACGCCAACGATGCGACCATCAACGACGTCGTGCTGAGCGGGATCACGGGAGCCCTGCGCCACCTGCTGGTCGAGCGCGGCGAGATCGTCGACGAGTTCGTGATCTCAGTCCCGTTCTCGTCGCGTCGCGTCGCCGTCGGTGGATCTCTCGGTAACCAGAGTGGCGCGATCCCGATCCGTCTGCCCGCCACCGGTGCTCCGCTCGACCGGCTCAAGGCTGTGGCAAGCATCACGAGAGTGGAGAAGCAGTCTGCCCGTGGAGCCTCAACGGCGGTTCTTGGACCCCTGTTCCGCGCGGTGGCACGGGTGGGCCTGTACCAATGGTTCGTCGACCGCCAACGCGTGGTCCACACATTCGTGACCAACCTGAAGGGACCAACGACCCCGCTCAGCTTGGGCGGGTTCCCCATCGTCGACATCGTGCCCCTGACGATTGCGGTCGGAAACGTCACGGTGTCCTTCGCCGTGCTCTCGTACACAGGCAGGCTCACCGTCACCATCATCTCGGACCTCACGACCTGCCCGGACCTGGACATCCTTCGAGAGGCCCTGACCGCCGAACTCGCAGCCGTTACGGGAACTGCCCGCCCCTTGGCGTGAGCAGACTCGAGCAGGTGGCCATGCGGGTATGGGTGGTCGAGGGCTGCAACGGCATCCTCCGATCGACCGACCTCCGCCGCATCGTGCGCGACTGCGGGGGAACTGCGCTCGATGCAGGTCAGGGTTATGGGAAGGCGTCCGCGAGGGCAGTGTCGTCGCTGTTACGCGTGTGCGGCGATGCTGCCGACCTCGTCAGTCGTGAGCTCTTGATTGCGGTCTCGTGGGGTGGCCGGGTTGTAGGCGATGCGGTCGAGGTTGAACTCCAGGTAGGAGTACGGGCCTTGGGGTTCCGAGGGGTGCCAGCGGGCTTCGCCGCGGGTGGCGACTCGTCGGTCGTCGAGCGTGCGGTAGTCGCGCATGGGCGTCGACCATCGCCTGGTGGTGAAGGTGGAACCGTCGCGGGAGGCTTGGAGCCGGTCGTTGGAGACGAAGTCGACCAGGTCACCCTCTCCGTCGAACGTCAGGTCGGCGCTGACGGTGTTCGCGCCGTGGATGAACGTGCCGCGGGCGTGCGTGTCGTCCACGGTCTGCCAGACGACCGGCGCGCCGACGAGTGCGGCCGGGGCGAGGACGCACAAGTCGTTGAACAGTGTCACGGTCTCGCCTCGGTCCATCTCCGGCCCCGCTGCGTTCACGAGCGGCACCACTGAGCAGAGCTTGACCCGCATCGTGGCCGCTGGGCCGATGAAGACGTGCAGGACGTCCACGGGCAGGCCGTACATAGCGGCGTCCATGGCGAACACCCGGCTGAGCTCGTGTCCGTACGTGCTGGTCTGTTCGCCGCTGAACGTCATCCACGGCCCAGCCGCGTCGGAGCGGATCCTCCCGTGGAAGGCGGCGCGGAAGCTGGAGACACGAGGCTGACCCACCGCTCCCGACCGGCGGACGTACTCGGCGACCGGCGCCGGAAGGCGGGCCAGGTCTGCCTCGGTCACGACCGTGCCGTCCGGGAGGGACCGGCTCAGCGAGGCAGCTGTGGCACGGCGGTACTCAGCGCGAAAGCTCGTCGGACCGTGCGAGGCGAACGCGTAGCCGACCGCGATGAGCAGGACCACGTTGGCCGCCGTGCCGGCCTTCGCGTCGTTCCAGGAGGTCACGATCGCCAGCTGCGAGACGACGAGGCTGACGGCTCCGACCACCCACCACCACGGTGCCCTGACAGCGAGCAGGATGCCGGCCGCCACGACGAGCAGCGCCGCGCCCAGCCAGACCAGACCCATCGCCGGGCTGATTGGGCCTTTCAGCGCGCTCACCTCGGCCCAGCCCAACCCCTTGGCAGCGCCGAGCAGGTGGATCAGGCCATGCGCCACGACCACCACGACGACGAGCCATCGTGCCACGGTCCTGAGACGGAACCTGCCCCCATGCAAGGTGGCTGAGGCGACCGACCCGGGATCAGAGACGCGCCCGGTGGCGCGCCACCAGCGGATGGAGGCGAGGAGAACGATCGATCCGGTCAGCAGGTACAGAGCCTGCAACCAGCTGAACCCCTGCACGAGGACGGTCTCCCCGAGGATCCAGCCGACCATGACCGCGCCCGCTGCGGCGCTGACAACCGGGGCTTGTCGTGAGCGGGCAAGCGTGGCGGCTGTCCCGATCGCCGCGCTGCCGCCGATGACGGCGGCCAGGAAGATTCCAGGCACTACGAAGGAGTCAAACGGGGTGTGCCGGAGCACAGAGAGGGGGACGGGAAGCGCGCCGACGATCAGGGCGACTCCACCCCCGACGGCCGAAAGGACGTGGAAGATATGGAGTCCGAGAAGGGTTCGTCGCGTGGCTGTCATGGTGTGGGCCTCAGAGGTGCTGTGAGTCGTTCGTGGTGGGGTCCTCATCGTCGGGATGGGCGCGCGTCTGCCCTCGCGGTGCCGTAGCGGGCGAGGACCAGGTCGACGGCTGCGCGGGCGTAGTAGTCATCGATGGGATCGCCGGTGATCAGGAGACTGAAGTACAGCGGGCCCGCGAGAGCATTGAGCACAAGGTCGACGTCAGTGTCGCTGGCAAGCTCGCCTCGCCCGATGCCGCGCTCGACGGCGGCGCGCCACCGCGAACGGTTCGGCCCGATGACCAGCTCCCGGTAGCTGTGGGCGAGCTCGGCATCGGCGGCCATCTCCGCGACCAGGCCCGGAAGCACCCGCCCGAGGGGAGTCAGGGTCAAGGTGCTGATGAGCTGCTCGGTCAAGGCGAGCAGCTCTTCACCAGCACTACCCGAGGGGGTCGCGTTGTCAGGCAACATCTGGGTGACCAGCGCCTCGACGACCAGCTGAGACTTCCTGGCCCACCGCCGGTAGACGGTGGGCTTGCTCACCCCAGCCCGCCGGGCGACCTCCGCCACGCTCACGTCGAGATAGCCCACCTCGGCGAGCAGTTCGACAGTGGCTCGAAGGATCGCGCGGTCCGTCTGCGGATCACGGGGTCGGCCGCTGTCGCCCCCGTGACCGCCGGGGCGCCGCGGCGCGACAGTGATCTGAGTCATGCTGGCTGGTTCCTTAGTTTGGCTACATGACGTAACGTAACATATCCCACCATGTTACGCAACGGACCGTCACGAAACTAGGGGCACCCTCTTCTAGGACCGCAGTCCCTTTGCCTCGAGCGCGGCGATCATGCCGTCAACGGCGAAGGTGAGCACGTCGGCCAGCCCGTCCGAGAGCGCACCGGCCTCTGCTGCCTGGGCCAGGAGCGGGAACTCACGTGGCGGCAACCAGGCGAGCGGGTTGTCCGGAGCTCCGCCTCCCCACGGTGCGACGGAAACCACACGGCGTCGCCGAGCGCGCTCCACCCGCCGGGCTACGCGCAGGCTCCGTGCCCGCGGGTGGAAGTTCACCGGGTACTCCGCCTCGGGAAGCGCCGCGGCTCATCCGACGGACAAGGGCACGCTAGAGACGGCCTCCCGCGACCGCAGAAGGATCTGCGAGTGTTCACCCAGGCCCCGGTCACAGGTCACCGACGGTTCGTGAGAGAAGCACCTACTGGGGACTGGTCAGACGGGCCCCGACTGGGGACTGAACGGTGATGCAGCGCCGACGAGCCAGAGTGAGCCTCTGCCGAACGTGCCGCCGGACGGCCGACGGTGCGCAAACTCGATCCGGTCGTCTGACGACAGAGTGCATCAGCGATACACGAATCTCACCAGGAGATACCGCAAGCACGTCGCACAACGCCGAAACCAGTGGAGGGGTCCGTGACTGTTTCTCCTTGTCAGAGGCACATTCGAGAGACTTGGACGGCGGTCAGTACCGAACGTGCGCCTTCTCCCAGTACTCGTCGCTGTTCGCGATCTCCCACGCGAGCGCAAGATCACCTGTCGTGAGCACCCGTGCTGTCCAGAACGGCAGGCCGACCGCATCGGGTTCTCGGTTCAGCAACGTCCGGTACATGACCTCTACCCGGAGCATTCGCGTCTCCTGCGACTGGTAGAAGTTGTACGCGACCCAGTCACGGCCGTACTTGCTCGTGTTGGCGATCCAGAACGACAGGCCGCCGGCATCCGGCTGGCGGTTGAGCAGCTTCTGATACAGCTGCGTGACCCACGACGCCGGCGAGTTGCCGGCGAACTGCGAGTAGTACTCATCCGACGAGTAGAACCGAGCAGCAGTCTCCGCCACCGTGAACCGGCCCGAGCGAATCCACGAGACCCAATCAGCCAGGCCGGCGGGGTCGGGCGTCCGGTGGAGCGTGTCGGCGTACATCTTGGTGACGATCGTCGTCAGCCATTCGTCGGACTTCGACAACGACTCCAGGTACTGCGCCTTCGTCACCCTGCCTTGGGCGAGTGCCGTTGCCTGGAACGCCACCTCCCCGGCTGACGGCATGCGGCCCAGGAAGTCCACGTAGGACGCCTTGACGAAGGCCTCGTACGCAAGCTCCGACGTGGCGATCTGGATGGCCGCCGTTGCCGGGCTCACTGCTGTGGCCGGCGCATAGCCATCCTTTGTACCCGTCACAGCCACCGCCAGGGTGTGCCCGACATCGGCCGAACTCGGCGTGTACATCGAGGTCGTGGCGCCTGCGATCGGGTTCGCGTCGCGACGCCACTGGTACGCCAACGTGGCATCGCTCGGCGCCCAGACCCCCGGGCTGGCGGTCAACGTGCCACTGACCGCGGCCGTCCCCGTGACGCTCGGTGCTCCGGCGACGATCTGTTTGGGCTGTACGACCGCGGTGGCGGCCGACACGGGGCCCGCAGAGATGTAACCAGTCTTCGCCCCCATGACGACCACGCTGAGCGTGTGACCGACGTCGGCTGGCGTGGCGACGTACGTCCCCACGGTTGCGCCGAGGATGTCATTGCCATCACGGCGCCACTGGTAGGTGAAGGAGAGGCCGTCCGGTGCCCAGCCGCTCGTGGCCGCCGTGAGAGTGGAGCCCATGATCGCAGTGCCGCCGATCGATACGGCTCCGGCAGTCACCGACGGTTGGGGCACAGTGACCGTAGGCGCGGATTCAGCCGTCGCCGACACCCATCCCGTCAGTGTGCCGGTCCCCATGACCGTCAACGTCGAGCCCACATCGGCAAGGCCCGGTACGTACGTGGCACCGGTCGCACCCGAGATGTCCGTGCCACTGCGACGCCACTGATAGGCGACGACCACGCCGGACGGTTGCCAGTTGCTGGAGCTGGCGGTCAAGGTGGAACCCACCCCGGCCGTACCCGAGATCGAGACCGACCCGGCCGTCACCGCTGGCTTGGCGACCACCTTGGCCGTGGACGCCGAGACACCCGTGTCCGATATGTAACCGGCCAGCGTTCCCGTGGCCGCCACGCTCAGTGCATGATCGATGTCGGCGGTGATTGGAACGTACGTGGCACCGTTCGCACCCAAGATGTCCGAGCCATCGCTACGCCACTGGTACGTGTAGGACAGACCATCAGGCGACCAGCCTGCGGTGCCCGCCGTCAGGGTCGAACCCACCGTTGCTGAGCCCGTGATCGACACGGTCCCGACCGTCACCTTCGGCTGCGGCAGATCCGCAGTGATCGGGATCACAACGGTCGCTGGGACCCATCCGTCCCGGCTTCCAGTCACGGCCACCGCAAGGGGGAGGCCGACGTCAGCGAGCGTGGGGACGTACGTTGACCACGTCGCCTGGTCGATCGCTGAGCCATTGCGCCGCCACTCGAACGACAGGACCACGTCGTCCGGAGCCCAGCCGCTGGGAGTTGCTGTCACGGTAGAACCAACCGCAACGGTTCCCGAGATGGCGACTTGCCCGGCCGTGACCGCCGGCTCACCGTTGTAGGCCTCCAGTTCAGCCAAGCCCACATTGCTCGTTGTCGCCGACACACTCGTCACTGTGAACCGCAACGTCGTCACCGAACGCGGCGCGAACGTCACAATCGTCGCTGACCCATCATTGTTCAACGGCGGCACCGTCACCGACGACCCGTCCGAGAACGTCAACGTCCCACCAGTGACCTGATCAGCCGCATTCGGCCGGTCATACAGATACACCCGATCAATAGTCTGAGCGGCCGACCAGTACAACTGGATCCACGCCCCACTGCCCTGCCCATCACTCGACCACTCAGCAGCAGCATTCACCGGATACCCGGACACCACCGAATCAATCGCCTTCGTGGCCTCCTGGCCCGGCAGCTGCGACGTAGCCACCACACTCGCATTCCTCGCCACATCCGGCCCCGCGTACGGCGCCGGCCCAGCCACCGGGGTGAGGCTAAACGGCAATGGCGCGTTGTACTGGCGCTCGTTCCACTGGGCAGTTAAGCCAGTCGGGCAGTTCGACAGGTCGTTGCACAGGAGCGGGTCGTGGGCCGCGTCGCTCAGCAGAGCGTTCGTCTTGAGGGTCAGGTCGGTGCCTGAAACGTTCGCGACCTCGTCGGTCACCCCGTAGCCGCGGTAAGCGGTCACCGTGCTTGTGTATCCGATAAGCGCGTCAAGCGTGAACAGCGCTGCCATCTGGTGGTCCGGGTGATCGTTCTGGCCGACCCGGCCGTCCTGCACCCGGATGACGGACGGCCCCGTCGCGGTGACGATCGCGGCAATGGTCGCGATGAGATCAGCGCGGCTGTAGGCGGGTGTCCCGTCAACGGGTGTCATCGAACTGATGGACCCACCATAGAGTTGCGACAGCGATTGGTTGCCCGTCGCGGAGAATCCTTCTCCGCCCTGGCCACCATCCGGGAGGCGGAGGTAGATGAGATCGGCTAAGCCGTCAGATCTGGTTGCGGTATGCACGGAATGGCCTGCGAACGAGCGCGGCGAAACCGTCCAGGTCGAGGGTCCCTTTGCCGCCAGCATGGTGTCGTAGGCGCTCTGGGAACCCATTTCCCTTTCCAGCCAGTAGGCACTGGGCTGGCCGTCGTCGCCCGCGGTCAGGAACACCGTCGTGGCGCAGGCCCCGGCGCTGAGGTCGTGCTGGATGTCGGGATTCATGAAGAGCAGGTCGTCGTCCTCGTGCGCGACCACGGTCAGGATCCGCTCGCTGCACGGGACCGCGGCGGCGGCCGACGGAATGCTGAAGACCGCCGAGGCGGCGATCACCGACAAGCTGACGAATGTACGAAGTAGTCCACCGATATTGATCTTGCCGGTCACGGTAACCCCCGCTTGTCCGCAGGCCTTGGCCCACTAGGACGCACGCACCCCAATGCGGACTGTCCCTTAACCCCGCATTGTGGCCTTTCCCACCCATCCGGGCAAGGGCCAACGCAACCCCGATCTCCGGCCCACTCCTCAGGCACTGATCCGACGTTGTAGCTCGGAGGGCAATGAGTCTGTCCACCCCGCAGGCCTGGGGCGGGGATCGCCGATGGCAGACACGCGTAGCACGAATACCGCGGGCTCGACTCCCTGGGCCTCGGGTGAGGACGTGGGGGGCCGGTACGTGGTCTCGCTGACGAACCAGTCGTACCGGTGAGCGCTGGCGGGCGCGGCGTCACTCCCCGCGACGGATCACCAGACCCACCGAGGTAGTGGTGAATCCCGCCACCTTGAGGCGCAAGTGGATCGGCGTATACGGCGCGGTGTCGACGTGCAGGTCGATCGCACTGCTCGGCGGTCCGACGGTGATCGGCGCGACGTGATGCCCGCGTGCCGTGAGCCTGTCGGACAACCTCTGCAGGTCGCTCATGCGGAACAGGACGGTTCCACCCTCGGTGACCGTCTCCGTGGCGGACTGTACGTTCAGCTCGGTCGTGTGGACCCCGATCCCGCCAGGCTTCAGCGTCATCTCGATCGCGTTGACGACGAAGTCCAGACCCTTCTCGATCGAGCCCAGGTGTTCGAACGAGCAGGACGACCAGTTGAAGTCGAACCCCGTGAGGGTGGGATCGATGTTGTTCATGTCGCATGCCTGGTGCGTGACGTGGCGACGCACCACGGCGTCCGGAGCAACCTCGGGGTGCAGGAGCTGATCGACCGATCCGGAATGCTGGTTGCCGACCACCCAGGTCCCCGGGTCGGGCGCATCCGTAGCGACAACGTCGATCCCGGAAGCGGCGAAGACTGCGGGCAATGCTTCGGTACCGACCCCGAAGCCGAGACCGCGGGCCCCCTCGGTGATGACGCCGGCCTCGATGAGCTCGTGGAGGATGAACGTCCATTCCCACAGCTTGCGGTGGTACTTCGGCGGGAGCCCCATCAGCCTGCACATCTCGAGGAATCGCGGCTGCGAGAAGTCGCTGGCCACCGGCGTCGAGTACGCCGGGAACGGAGGCCCGTCGCCCAATCGATAGGGGGACAGCTTCTCATCCAGGTAAGGATTGCCAAGCGCCCAGGAGTCGCCCGTCTTCTGTTCCCACTCGGATCGTGCGACATCGGTCGTCAGGAGCTGCAGGTGCGCTGCGAGCGCGTCGACCTCGGTGCGAAGACGGGCGGCCTGCGTCCCGACGCGTTCGAGCTGGCTGCGAGTCTCCTCGTACAAGGCGACCTGCGATGAATCGTCGCCGAATGCCCTGAGAGCCCTGCGCACCCTGCCGAGCTTTCTGCGCACGCGGACGGCCCCTCGCCGCAATCCCGCAATCTGCTGTTGCCAACCTGCTGCCGCGTTCGGTTGTCCATGGCGTGTTTCGGTCATCCGGGCTCCTACCGCGCGTGGTCCGGATCACTGTATCCGGAGACGCCTTTCACTCGTTCCAAGACCTAGATCCAGCAGACCTGTATCGTGCGTCAGCTCTTCAATCGCGACCAACGACCCTCCGAGTCCCGTGGGCCCGATCAGCGCAGTCTTGGCCCATGCGGCCGATGCCCCCTAAGCGCTGTTCCAGGCCCGACTCAGAGGAAGTAGACACGCGAAGCGCACAACCGCCTCCTCTTGCACGACGAGAACAGCCCTCGCTGCCGAACGCGCAGCCGCCTGGAGTTTCGGCCGCTGCGGACCTGCAGGGTGTGACGCCCGGGTTCGACCAGTAACTCGATGGTCTCGTTCAGTTCCAGTGTGCCGGCATGCTCCCCGTCGACCACCGCTTCATGTGTGCCGCGGCGAACCTCCACTCCGATCGTCCCGTGCGTCGGCTTCAGCGACGCGGACAGTGTCGATCTCCTCCGGGTTCCTGAAGTGTCTCGGTAGGTGATGGGCGATAGACGCCACGCAGCGGCAAGGTTCACCGGCGCCCGGCGTCATAGGACGTTCGAGACCGAAGATCGGGGGCGGCTCCCCTTGACCGCTACTGTTTCAGCGGCGCGAGCTGAATTTGCTTCGCAAGCGCGTACGCGGCGGGAAGGTCGCTGTCGCCCTCTACGAATACACGGCCGATGACGAGGGCGGAATCAGTTGGCGAAGAAATCTGCGTCATGCCGTTCGGTATGGTTCCCTTCCAGCCTGGCCCGCTGAGAACATAGTCACCGGCCTTGGTCCCCGTCGTACGTTTGCCGACATAGGCGAAATTGGAGCTCTTCGATGGATCGGTGAACTGGACGCTGTAGTAGCGGCCGGCCATGTCCGGTACGTGCAGGACGAGTGGCCCTTGGCCCACGTCGAGCCATCCGCCGATGTAGAGCACATCGTCGGTTCCGGTTCCCATCAGGCTCCCGTTGGACGCCGACGCGGACGAGATGGTTGGCTCGGCGTAGAGGGTGTTGACGGGGATCGGGCCACCGCTGAAACCGCGCTGGACAATCGCCCTCTTGAAGCCCGTGACCGTGATACGCGGCCAGAAGTAGATGAAAGCCGGCGTGCCGAGCGCCCACACGATGATCGCCGCCAAAGCGAGGGTGACCATATCGCTCCCGCGGGATATCCGCGTGTAGATGACCCATGCGAAAATCACCAGTATTACGGCTGTAACGGGGTATCCGTACTTCAGAATAAGGCGATTCATCTCACTGTGCCTTCACGACTTGCGGTACGCGATAAGTGCCAGCGAGGATTGCCGGGCCGGGCAGATACGCGCGGAGCATCAGCTTGAAGCTCCCGGCGGGAGTTGGCAGCCAGTTCTGCTCGTGACCGGTGGGAGCCCCTCTCTGGAGATAGAGATCGATCGAACCGTCCGCGCCTTGTGCGAGACTCGAACGATCGTTGAAGCTGGATCGGCCCTGTGAATCGTTTACCATGTACCCGCCCACATCGGTCACAGTGAGCGACCAGAAGGCGTCATTCGGCGGGAGTTGCCCGGCCGGAAAATGCAGCACGTAGTCATTCTGGCCGCTAAGCCTGTGCCCTGAACCATCCCGCGTGGTCGTCCAGTACGCCGCCTCTTCGAACACATTGACGACGGGCAGAGCCTTCGCGCAGGCAGCCCGCACGAGGATCCCGTTGCCAGGCTGGCCGCACGTGCGGATGCTGCTCCATCCGTTGACCGTCGTTGTGATCGTCCTACCGACGGCGTTCATGATGAGGACTGCCGTCAAGTACGCGAACGTGGCGCCCATGATCAGCCCTTGAACGACACCTGAGCCTGAGACCCACGAGAGGACATTTCCCACGTTCGCACGCTAGCACTGTTCTAGTTGTTGTACAATAAGTGTGTGTTGTTCCGTTTCGATCCCGCGAGCGATGCGCCGCTGTTCGAGCAGCTGGCCGCATCGGTGCGGACGGATGCCGCCGCCGGCAGATTGCAGCCGGGAGATCGGCTTCCGTCGGCGAGGGAAGTGGCGGCGTCCCTGGGCGTCAACCTGCATACGGTGCTTCACGCCTACCAGGATCTGCGCGACGAGGGGCTGGTCGATATGCGGCGTGGTCGCGGTGCGGTGGTGACTGACGCCGCCGAGCCGTTGGCGTCCCTTCACTCCGAGATCCTCGCGCTCGCCCGCTCCGCTCGAGGGCTGGGCCTTTCGCCCGATGCGATCGCATCCCTCGTGAAGGAGGCCGCCCGTGAGCAGTGAACGCTCCGATCGGGTCGTGCAGCGATTCGCGCTGGTCACGCTCGTACTGCCCGCCGCCGTCACGACGGTCGGGCTGTTGGTTCAGCTGGCAGCGCTGCCGTACGCGCCGGCTCGGATCCCGCTGTACTGGGTCGGTTCGGGCGCGCCGACCGGCTGGGGACCCTCGTGGCTGTCGCTGGTTCTCACAGTGGTGCTCGGGTTCGGGCTGCCCGCGGTTTTCGGGCTGAGCTCGCTGCCGAGCCTGCGCCGCGGCGATCGAGGCCCCGGTTTCCGGCTCTTCGGTGCTCAAGCCCTCGGGATCTCCGTGTTGCTGACCATCGTTGTGACGTCCCTTTTGCTGCGGAGCGTGGGAGCGACATCATTCGACCAGAGTCGCGCATGGCCCCCGGTCATCGCCGGCCTCGCCGCGGGCGTCGCAGCCGCTCTGGTCGGGTGGTTCCTGCAGCCGAGAAGTACGCGGCTGGAGCCCGCACGCGGCGTCAACCCGCTCGAGCTGGCGTCGAGCGAGCGTGCGGCGTGGTTGCACACGGCGTCCCTACCCGTACCCGCCGTGGCGGTGATCACCGCCGCGGCGACGATCGTGGCGCTCAGAGCGGGCTTCGGATGGGCGGGCGGCGATCGCGACGGAATCGCGGCGATCCTCACGGCCGTCTCGCTGCTGCTCATCGCACTGCTGGTGACGACCGTTGTCTTCCACGTACGTGTCGATGCGCGCGGCCTCAGCGTCCGGTCGATGTTGGGCGTGCCGCACTTTCGCGTGGCGCCGCAGGAGGTGGGCTCGGTTGCGGTCGTCGACGCCCGGTCCCTGGGCGTGGCCGGCAGTTGGGGCATCCGTGTCCTTCCCGGCCGGGTGACGATCGTCATGCGGTCCACGTCGGGGATCCAGGTCACGCGCCGCGACGGGCGCATGTTCTTCGTCACTGTGGACGATGCCGCCACGGGCGCTGCGCTGCTGGAAGCACTCGCAGCGCGTGCGGAGGACGCGGGCGGCCAGCAGACCCTTCAATAGCGCGGATACCGTCGCTCGCCGCTTCCGTACAGCGACCGCGCGCTTACCTCCTGGGCCCAGACCCGGGCGCCACCAGGCGGCTCCGCCGCGCTGCCTGGGGACGACGCTCTACGGCCGGTTGCTTGCTCAGTCCAGCGCAGCCACTGGCGTGGCAGGGGCGAACTCGTCAAGAGCTTCGAGCGCCTCACAGGCGTAGACGACGGACGGGCCGCCACCCATCAGCACGGCGACACCGAGCACCTCCTGGATCTCCTCCCGGGTTGCCCCCATGGTGAGCGAGTCCTGGACATGGCAGACGATGCAGCCTTCACACCGGATGGTCACCCCAATGCCGAGGGCGATGAGCTCTTTGGTCTTTCCGTCCAAGGCACCGTCTGCTGATGTGGCCTCGTGCAACTGGCTGAATGCGGTCATTGGCTCCGGAATCGCCTTGCCGAGGGCGCCCATGTCGGCCATGAGTTTCGTGTAGCGGTCGTGGTAACTGGTCATCGTGACTCACCTTTGTCTCGTCACAACGTGGAACAGCGGGTACTGCTGTTTCAGGCTATACCTCCCCGTCGGCCGGTCCGCGACGCCGGCTCTGCCGGACCACGATGCCGCCGACGGGCGCGTCGACGTCATACGCGATGACCGGGCACTTGACCTGCAACAGGCAGAACACGCGTGGTCCGGCCTCGCTCAGCGTCTCGTAGTTGGCTTGCCCCTTCGCGATGATCAGCGGGGCTTTCGCGAAGGCATCGCGAAACTCCGCTGAGCAGAGGTCGAGGATGGTGCCGGGGGCTTCGGATCCGTTGTCGACCACGGTCGCGCACGTCCCGAGGCCCGCGGCGAGCGCGTCCTCTCGGGTCGCGTCATTGAGCACGGGACCGCCCTTGACGGCGTAGACAACCCGCGGTTCCAGCTGTTCGACCAGCACCCGGTCGAAGACGGTCTCGCCCGCGTTGTCGGCGAGGTTGATTGCTACGCGTGCTTCCTCCGGCAGGCGCTCAGCGCGGCACGAGGTTACTGAGGCTCGATGCCGCCGATGGAGTCGAAGGTCCCGGTGCGGCGCTGAACGACGTGCATCACGGGATGGCAGCCTCTGGAGTCGGGCACCTGCCTTCCAGACCTCGACGTACGTTGCACGGCAACAGAACCACCCTCAGTCCTGCGGGGCCTCCTTGACCCTCGCCACAAGCTGGGTCGGGTTCACGAACTTCAGGGCTACAAGAAGAATGATCAGCATCATCAGCATGTACATGACCGCCATGGCGTCCACCGACTGCTGGGCCCGGATGCCGGCCGCGTTCATGGAGTTGAACAACGCCACCACGATGGTCTGGGAGCTGTTGCCGCTGGTCAGGAATGTCAGTTCGAACATGCCCACGGTGCGGACCAGGACCAGGATGCCGGCCGCCAGCATGCCGGGGACGAGCAGCGGCATCAGGATGCGTCGGAAGATGGTGCCGGTACCGGCGCCGCACATGCGGGCCGAGTTCTCCAGCGAGGGATCCAGCTGTTCCACGAACGGGGTCATCGTCATGATGACGAACGGCACCGACGGTACGAGGTTCGCCAGGATGACGCCCGACATGTTGCCGGCCAGGCCGAAGCGGTACAGGGCGGTGGCAAGCGGGATGCCGTACGTGATGGGCGGAACCATGATCGGCATCAGGAACAACAGGTTCAACAAACCCTTGCCGGGGAAGTTCTTCCTGGCCAGCACATAGCTTGCGGGCACGCCGATCAACAGTGAGATGAGCAGAACCGCTCCGGTCACCTCCAGGGTCACCATGAACACCTGGCTGAGGTCGAACTGCGTCCAGGCCTGGCCGTACCACTGGGTGGTGAAGCCCTGCGGCCACCACGAGTCGAACCAGGTGCTGCCGAAGGAGTTGACCAGGACCGAGCCGACCGTCCCCAACAGGAAGATCATGAAGGCGATCACCCCGCCCCA
>PMLO01000080.1 GCA_003158895.1 Propionibacteriaceae bacterium | reverse complement strand
GACCACCGCTCGTACTCGGCCAGGATGCCGTCACGGATGCGGCGAGCGCCGCGGTCACGGTCACGCTCGAGGACGTCGGCGGCCAGGCGATCCACATCGCCGCGACGGGCCAGCGCAAGGTCGTGTTCATCTTCTATCCCGGTGGGCTGGTCAGGCCTCAGGCGTACGAGTGGCTGGGCCGGGCCCTCGCCGCACAGGGTGTCGAGACGTGGATCCCGGTCATGCCCTTCGACCTTGCTGTCACCGGCATCAACCGTGCCGACGCGATCATCGCGCACGTCGGAAGCGGTGTGCCGGTCGTGATCGGCGGCCACTCTCTGGGCGGTGCGATGGCGTCCGACTACGCCTCACGCCACGCGTCGCAGCTCAAGGGGATGGTGCTGTGCGGCGCCTACCCGGCCGGCAACGTCACCGTGTCGGCCTCGTGGCCGGCACTGTCGCTGCGCGGCGGCAACGACCTCGTCGCGAAGTCCGCCGATGTCGAGGGCGGCATGGCGCGGCTGCCGACCGGCTCTCAGCTCGTGACGATCGATGGCTCTGTCCACGCGTTCTTCGGACGGTACGGGCCTCAGGCCGGCGACGGCACCCCCACGATCTCGCACGCGGATGCCGAGAAGGCGATCCTGGCTGCCGTCGGGTCGTACCTGGCCGCGCTCGCGTAGCGGAGAAGCCGCCTCAGCGGTTGGCGGAGAACCGGTAGCCGACGTTGCGTACGGTCGAGATGAGGCTCTCGTGCTCGGTGCCGAGCTTGGAGCGGAGGCGCCGGACGTGCACGTCGACGGTGCGCGTACCGCCGTAGTAGTCGTAGCCCCAGACCTCGGCCAGCAGGTGCTCGCGGGAGAAGACGCGTCCGGGGTGCTGGACCAGGTACTTGAGGAGCTCGAACTCCGTGTACGTGAGGTCGAGGACGCGGTCCTCGAGGGTGACGGAGTATGCGGCCTCGTCGATCACGATGCCACCGCCGCTGATGGTCTCGGGACCTGAGGGCTGCGAGGTCGTCAACAGGCGCAGCCTGGCCTCGTACTCGGCAGGGCCGGCGCCGTCGATGATGAAGTCGGCGCAGCCCCACTCGACGGCGATGACGGCCAGCCCGCCGGGCGGCAGGACTGCCATCCGCGGCACGATGATGCCGGCGCTCACGAACGACTGGCACACCGACCGCGCACCGACAAGGTCGTCGCGGGCATCGATGATGATGACGTCGCTCGACGCGGACTCAGTGAGCATCTGGTCGGCCGGCGCGAGCGTCGTGACGTGATGGGCGAGGAGGGAGAGCTCCGGTACGGAGGCGTGGCTGGCCCGGGGAGTGATGAGCAGCACGTTCGCCACGCGCGTCTTCTCCCTTGCATCCGGTGGACCAACGACGTCGACACGCCATGGTGTCGAGCCGCCCTTGTCGGCCACGACCCGCCCTGCGAGGACTTTAGTCCTTCTGACCCTGTTCGCGGGGGCCGGGTCCAGGGCCGACGCCCACGCGTCCAGCGATCAGGCCTCGATGATCAGGGTGACGGGGCCGTCGTTGACGAGGCTCACCTGCATGTGGGCGCCGAACCGTCCGGTCTCGACGTACGCGCCACGCTCCCGCAGCGCCTCCGCGAACGCGTCGACCAACGGCTCGGCCACAGGGCCCGACGCGGCGTTGCTCCACGAGGGGCGGCGGCCCTTGCGCGTCTCGGCGTACAGGGTGAACTGGCTCACGACCAGAAGCGGTGCTCCGACATCGGCGCACGATGTCTCCCCCGGGAGGATCCGCAGGTTCCACACCTTGTCGGCGAGCTGAGCCGCGGTGGCAGGAGTGTCGTCGTGAGTCACGCCCACCAGGATGAGGAGCCCAGGACCCGGCAAGCGGCCCACGACCTCGCCGTCCACGGTCACCGACGCCTCCGCGGCCCGCTGCACCACCACTCGCACACGCAGAAACCTAGGCGATGTCGATGCACGAACGTGACGTGATCGCCGAACCGGCCCTGAGGCCATCACGCCTAGGCTGGCCAGTGTGACCATCCATCGCGAACACCCCTTCGTGGATCCACCGGCATCGCGCAATGCCCTGCGTCAGTTCCGTGGGCGACTGCCGGCGCCTGTGACGGTGCTGGCGACTGGAGACGGATCGGCACGAGCCGGTCTCACCGTCTCCTCCTTGCTGATCGTGCCGGGGGAGCCGGGCCAGGTCGTGGCGATGGTCGATCCGGACAGCGACCTGGGATCGGCGCTCGAGCCGGGACGCACGCTGACCGTGTCGGTCCTCGGGCCGAACGACACGTACCTCGCGGAAGCGTTCGCGGGACTCGCTCCCGCGCCCGGGGGCATGTTCCGCCTCGGCCGCTGGACGCAGACCGAGTGGGGCCCGGTGCTCGAGGGGTCCACGTGGCTCGGCGCGACGGTGACCGATCTCAGCGCGCTGGGCCGGATGCTCCAGGTGACCGCAAGGGTCGAGAGCGTGGACCTGTCGCGTACGGAGGTGCTCGTCCACCAGCGCGGTCGCTACCTGACCCTGGACGATCGAGGCCACTTGCACTAGGTGGACGCGTCGCGCGAGTGATCGAGTCCCTCTCGTACCGACCGCATAGACTGCGCGAGTGCCGTCGGCGGAACCATGGGTGCTGATCGTCGCGACCGCCATCATCGGCGTGATCGCGCTCGTCGCGCTGGTGAGAATCCTGCGCGCGGCCCGTACCGACAAGGAGTGAGATGGCGTTCGAGATCTCCAGCGACCTGAGCCCGAACCTCCTCGGCGTGGCGTGGCTCATCGGCCGGTGGGAGGGGACCGGCCACGGGCAGTGGCCGGGCACGGGCGAGTTCACCTACGGCTGCCAGATCGACTTCGTCGAGAACGGCGGCAACTTCCTCCACTACCTGATGCAGACGTACGAGCTGGGCGAGGACGGCGTCGCCACCAAGCCGCTCGGCATGGAGACCGGCTTCTGGCGGCCCCAGCCCGACGGCGCGATCGAGGTGTCGCTGGCGCACCCGGACGGCTATGCCGAGCTGTGGGAGGGCACGATGACCGGCGCCAGGATCGAGCTGCGCACCGACGCGGTCGTACGGCCCGTGAGCTCTGCCGTCGCGTACACCGGCGGCCACCGCCTGTACGGGAACGTCGAGTCCGACCTGATGTGGACGTTCGACCGGGCNNTCCTTGCGACGGTGGGCCCCGACGCCGGCGTCGCCTGGCACTACGGCAACCCGGCGGCCGAAGGCCGTGCGCTCGATGCCGGTACGGGCGTCGTCGACCTGTCGAACCGCGAGGTGTTCACGGTTTCGGGGTCGGACCGGCTCCGTTGGCTCCATTCGCTGGCGAGCCAGGTCTTCGAGGGGCTGGCGCCGGGGGTGGCCAACACCGCGTACATCCTGAGCCCGAACGGCCACATCGAGCACGCGATGTACGGGACGGATGACGGCGACACGTACTGGGCGTGGACAGAGCCCGGCCGCGGCGCCGACCTCGTGGCGTGGCTCGACTCGATGCGCTTCATGATGCGGGTCGAGGTGACGCTGAGGACCGAGTATGGACTCGTGTGGAGACCCGGATCCCCGACCGGCGACGGGCTGCATCGTGCGGGGGAGGACTCGCTCGGTGGGTACGAGACGTTCGTCCTGCGTGAGCAGGTCGAAGCCCTTGTCGCCGCGGGAACGCCCGTCGGGACGTGGGCGTACGAGGCGCGGCGGATCGACATCGGGATCCCACGCATCGGCCTCGACACCGACGACCGGACGATCCCCAACGAGCTCGGCGTTCCGTCAGCGGCCGTCGCGCTCGACAAGGGCTGCTACCGCGGTCAGGAGACGGTCGCGCGCGTGCACAACCTGGGCCGGCCGCCACGCCGACTTGTACGGCTCCAGCTCGACGGATCGCTGTCCGAGCTGCCCGCTGTCGGCGCCGATCTGTTCGCCGACGGCAAGGTGATCGGTCGCGTCGGCGCCTCCGCGCGCCACCACGAGCTTGGTCCGATCGCCCTGGCGCTGGTCAAGCGCGGCGTACCGATCGAGGCCCCTCTCATCGCCGACGGCATCGCCGCGTCCCAGGAACCCCTTGTCGACCCGGAAGCCGGCGTGCATTTCAGGCTTTCCTGACCGCAGCCGGATGAGGTTGACCTCATGTCCGGGAATATGTGCGGAAAAGTGACTAGGTTCAGTCTTGGCACTACAGGGGCGCCACAACTGCCGGGGGGAATCCGGTGACTGCCGATACGGCCCTGCCTGCTCCCCCAATGTCTTCCGCAGTGTGGAAGATCCACAGGACCTCGCCAAGGAGCCATACCCACCATGGCTAAATTGCTCAAGCGCCGGATGTCACTTCCGCTCGTGCTCAACGGGTGTATCTCATCGCTCGTGCTCGCTGTCGGTATGTCACCGACGTTCGGGGCTTTCACTGCCTCGATTTCCGGTCAGACCAACAGCGCCGGCGCCGGCACGATCGTGATGCAGGAGACGGACAGCTCGGGCACAATCAGCTGCCTGAGCACCGACGGGGGCGGGTTGTTGCTAGACGCAGCATCCTGTTCGACCATCAACAAGTACGGCGGGAACCCGAGTATGCGCCCCGGACAGGGTGACATCGTCCTCTCGTACGTCCAGGACGTCGGCACAGTCGCCGCCTCGTCGTTCTCCCTGACCCCCGGCGCATGCGTACAGTCCGTGCCTGGGGCTACTTCCGGCTCCGCCACAGACCTGTGCTCGAAGGTCGCGGTGAGCATCGTCTCCGGCGCGAGCACCATCTTCAGCGGCACCGCCGCAGCGTTGGGCGACGTCGGCACCATCGACCTGCTCGCGCGGTTGGGACTCGCGAGGGTCCAACCCGGCGGCCCCAAGATCCCGTTCACGGTGACGACGACCATGGATGCCTCGGTGGACAACTCCTACCAGGGGCTCAATGTCTCGCAGTCCCTGACCTGGACCTTCAGCGCCTGAGCTGACAGGACACGAGGCGTCAGCGTCGTGCCGCAGCCTCGAGCACGTCCAGGTCGCAATTGCCGCCGGTGAGGATCATGGCGACCTTGCGGCCGGCGACGCGGTCTCGCTCTGCCAGCACGGCGGCCAGCGCCAGCGAACCGGCCGGCTCGGCAAGGTTGTGCGTGGCTCTGTACAGGAGCACCATCGCCGCCGCGGCGTCCTCCTCGCTGATCTGTACGATCCGGGAGCACCCCGCGATCACGTTCGCCACGGCGTCCGGATCCGGCACGCGGCACGCGACGCCGTCGACGAACGTGTCCGCCGAGTCTGTGGACACGACGTGACCCGCCTCGTAGGACAGGGCGTACGCGGGAGCTCGCTCCGCAACCACCCCGACGATCTCGCAGTCGAGCCCGAGCAGATCCCGTACGGCGATGTTCGCCGACACACCACTGCCCATGCCGATCGGCACGTACACAGCTTCGAGCCCAGGCACCTGCTCGTGCAGCTCCAGGGCGTACGTGGCGACGCCTTCCATGAGCCAGGGGTGGAACGGCGGTACGGCGACGAGGCCGCGCTCCTCGCCGAGCCGAACGCTGTGCTCGCGGGCCGCTTGGAAGTCATCGCCGTACACGATCACCTCAGCACCGAACGCCTCCGTGGCCGCGTTCTTGTCGGGCGAATTGCCCTCTGGCACGACAATCGTCACCGGGACACCGAACGCGCGCCCTGCGTACGCGAGGCTCTGGCTGTGGTTCCCGCGAGACGCCGAGACGAGTCCCGCAGGCCTGCCGTGTTCGGCGATGAGGCGCGAGATGAAGGTCACCCCGCCGCGTACCTTGAACGCACCCGTAGGCGTGTGGTTCTCGTGCTTGACCCACACGTCGGCGCCCGTGGCGCGCGCGAGGAGCGGCCACGCGTACGACGGCGTAGTGGGGACGTACTTCGCCACCAGCTGCCTGGTCGCAGCCAGGGACTCCAGGGTCATCGACATGGCGGCCAACGTACCGTCATGGGCCATACCGACTAACACCCTGGTCCGTTCGTAAGCACCTGCTCATCTGACTGCAGTCTGATACGTCAACCGGGTTACCTTTGCATCACTGGCGCTCCAGAGCTTCACCGAGCCGGGGGACTTCGGTGAAAGACATCTCTGATCCGCCTGCACATCCCAATGTCCGGGCCAAGGGGACGGTCCCGGATCCGATCAAGGGGAAACACACCCATGTCAGAAACCAGCTCCAAGAAGCGCAGGCTCTCCTTTCCGCTCATCGTTGCCGGCGGCGTCTCTTCGCTCGTACTGGCCCTGGGAATGTCTCCGACCTTCTCGGCCTTCACCGCCTCCATCCAGAACTCTCTCAACACTGCCGGCACCGGTGCCCTCGTCATGGAGGAGACATCGGGTGGCGTGACGTGCAAGAGCACCGAAGGCACAGACGGCGTCTCGGGCAACTCAGCCATTTGCGCCACGATCAACAAGTACGGCGGCACCGGCAAACTCCTGACACCGGGCGGCGCGGCCAACACCACGTACGTCGTCATCAAAAACTCGGGTTCTGTCGCCGCGCCGAGCTTCAGCCTGTCGCCGGGCGCCTGCACCCAGTCTGTCCTGGGCACGTCGAGCGGCACCGCGAACGACCTCTGCGACAAGCTGAAGATCAAGATCACCACCGGGGGTACCACCGTCTATGACGGGACCGCGACGGCCTTCACGGCAGTGCAGGCCCTGGCGCCGCTTGCCGCGGGCATCACCGCGACGTTCACCTTCTCCGTCTCGCTCGACTCCAGCGCCACGAACGCCTACCAGGGTCTGCAGGCCTCGCAGCCTCTGACCTGGACCTTCGGAGCCTGAGCCTCGACCACCACGGCGGCCTTCGCGGCCGACGATGGTCAAGCGGTGTTGGCGCGCCCCATGGGTGCGCCAACACCGCTTGCGTCGTTCAGGTTCTCGTGCTCAACCCACAGCTCGGCCCCTGCGGGGTTGGCGCGGCTATGCGTACGAGGGCGTGGCGGGAGCGCCGCGACCGGCCGACGAGTGGAGCGGGGCCAGGTCCCAGATGCGGCGGCCAGATGGCCGGCTCAGACCCCTGTCCGGGTCAGACTCCAGCGCGAGATTAGGCGCCGCTCATCTGACTGGAGTCTGATACGTAACCCGGTTACCTTTCCATCACTGGCACTCAGAGGATCACCGAGTCGGGGGGACTTCGATGATCAACCAATTCTGAGGCGCCTGCACATATCCCAAATTTCCGGGACCAAGGGGACGGCCCGGACCCAACTAAGGAGAACCACACCCATGTCCGAAACCACCTCCAAGAAGCGCAAGCTCTCTCTCCCGCTCGTTCTCGCCGGCGGCGTGTCGTCGCTGGTTCTGGCCCTGGGAATGTCTCCGACGTTCTCCGCTTTCACCGCGCAGATCGTCAACAGCACCAACACCGCCGGCGCCGGCACCCTTTCCATGACCGAGACCAGCGGCGGCAAGACCTGCACCAGCGCCGTCGGCACCTGCACCGACATCAACAAGTACGGCGGCTCCACCACGATGAAGCCTGGCGACACTGCCACTACAACGATCATCATCAGCAACCCCGGTTCGGTGGACGCGGCACAGTTCACCCTGACACCCACCGCTTGCACGGGCACGCTCTGCTCGCACCTGAAGGTCACGATGGTTCAGGACGGGATCGTTACGCCCGCCCCGGTCGTCAATGGCATCATGGCGTCCGCATTGACGTCAGCTGTGACGTTGAACCCGGTGGCCCATGGCGGCAGCACCACGATCGTCATCACGGCGCAGTTCGTCACGACCGGCACCGACGCCGGTGACAACGCCCTCCAGGGCCAGTCGGCCACCCAGTCGATGACGTGGAAGTTCATGTCCTGAGCAAATGGCGCCGGGATCCCGCCCCACTCTGGGGTGGAATCCCGGCGCACCGCTATAAATGCGTGATCAACGCACAGGGTTCGGGGGAGTCCGGCGCTGACGGGACAGGGCGATCGTCCGTCTCGTAGACCCAGAGATGACGAAGGTGAGACCGGTGACGAACAAGAAGGCGTGGAGGATCTCCATCGCTGCGAGCCTGTTGCTCGTGGTCGGGGTCTTCGCAGCCGTGTTCGGCGCCGGTCTTCGGTTTTTCATCGTCGAAACCCCGAGCATGGGAACGACCGCGCCGGTGGGTTCGTTGGTCGTTGTGCAGCCTCACGCGACGTACGGTATCGGCGACATCGCCTCTTACCGGCACAAGGATCGCGTCTACACCCACCGCATCGTGGACAAGACCGACCAGGGCTTCATCTTCAAGGGTGACATCAACGAGGCGACCGACGCCCTCCCGGTGAATCAGGCCGAGATCGTCGGAGGGGCAGTCTTCATCGGCAAGGATCTGGGATTCGTCATTGAGGCCATTCCGATGCTCCTGGTCGGCGGCGCCATCGTCTACGGCCTCACGCTCATCCCGCGCGTCCCAGTGTCATGGCGCTGGCAGATCCGGTTGATCGGATGGTCGCTGGTCGCCAACTTCGTCTCGCTGTGGTTCCGGCCTTGGGTGAACATGGTGATGATGGGCTACGTCGCGCAGGGCGACGGCGTGGGCATGCACCTCGTCAACACGGGCGTCTTCCCAGTGCGTGTCCTGGGAACGGTCCTGCAGAGCGGCCAAGACGCCGTGGTGACTCAGACCGTCGTCGACGCGTCGGGAACGTACACCGTCATCCCTGAGCTGGCTCTCAACACCGGCTGGTTCCTCCTCATGCTGCTCATCTGCCTCACCCCGGTGCTGGCGGCGCTACTCATCCGCACGCCGAGCAATGAGCCTGCGGAAGAGAGCGAGCCCACGAAAGAGCTCGTCTCGAACGGTGCAGGAGCCCTCGTGGCAGCCGCTCCGCTCACGCTCGGAGAGCGACTGGCGAGCATTCTGGCCAGCCTTCCCCACGCCAGCAGGCGTCGGATCGGCGTCGCCGGCCTGGTCGTCACCGCCAGCGCGATCCTTATCTCTCTCGTCCTGCAGTGGAGCACGAGCGCGGCGTTCACCGCGTCGATCACGAACAGTCTGAACACGGTGAAAGCCGGCTACTTCACGTGCCAGGCCGTTGAGACCAGCACCGCGAACGCGCGCTTCGTGTGGGGCTTGACCGCCGCATCAACCACCCAAACCGATCTCACAACCAATGGGCGCGACGGCACGATGACCACCTTGAAGGGTGGGAAGGTGGCCACGACTAGCACGAGCTCTCCTTGCCCGCGGGACACACAGGGCTCCGTGCTGTTCAACGGAGCAACCTGCTACACGACGGCCGCAACCGTGACCGCGACGTCGACGTACTCCGAAGAGGTCTGGTTCAAGGCCTCGCCTATGTCGCTCAACGGCAAGCTGATGGGCTTCGCCGACAACGTCACGCCGTCGAACCAGACCGCCTACGACCGCCACATCTACATCGACCCCACGGGTCGTGTCGTCTACGGTGTGTACTTGACGTCGCAGTACGTCGTCTCGTCACCCGCGGGTACGAATTACGCGAACGGAAACTGGCACCACGTAGTCGCCACGTCGGCCACGGGCATGATCTCGCTCTACCTTGACGGCGCTCTCGTCGACTCCCGGGCGGACACCACCGGACAGATGTCGTTCGACGGGTACTGGCAGGTTGGCTGCGGTCTGCTGTCAGGATGGCAGGACGCGACGGGCACCCCCCGCACGTTCTCCTCCTACTTCACTGGCAATCTGCGCCTCGCGGCCGTGTACGACAGGACGCTGACCGCAGCTGAAGTCAATGCTCACTATCTGGCCGGTAAGTGAGGGTTCCGGCCCTCCCTCGATCATGAGACATCTCCGGTTTACGGAGTCCATGCCGAGGAGCATGTGAGAAGTTGGACTCGAACGAAAGCGAGTCCGGTGTCGAACAAGTGGGCATGGAGGGTATCCGTCTCGGCGAGCGTTCTGCTCGTAATGGGGGCCCTCGCCACCCTTTTCGGTGCTGGTTTTCACTTCTACATCGTGAGTTCGCCGAGCATGGGGACAACCGCACCCGTGGGAACCCTCGTGGTGGTCCGTCCCGAAGCCTCGTATCACAAGGGGGAGGTCGTCTCCTACGCCCTGAAAGGCCGCGTTTACACCCATCGCATCGTTGACATCACGGATCAGGGCTTCATCACGCAGGGCGACATGAATACCGCCTCGGATGCGTTGCCCGTCACCCCATCGCAGATCGTGGGATCCGTGGCTTTCTACGGAAAGGACCTGGGTTTCCTGCTGGAGGCCCTACCGTGGCTCGTGCTCTCCTGGGCAATCGTGTATGGGTTGACATTGCTGCCGCGGCTGGAGCGCGGGTGGCGATGGCATTTCCGGCTGATCGGCTGGTCTCTCGCCACGAGCCTGGTGGGCTTGTGGTTCCGGCCGTGGGTCAACATGGAGATGATCAACTACGTGGAGCAAGTCGGCGGCGTTGACATGCACCTGGTGAACACGGGCATCTTCCCGGTGAGTGTCCTTGGCAAGGTCCTCTCGAGCGGTCAGGATGCGGTGGTGACGCAGACGGTCGCGGACGCGGCCGGGCGGTACAGCGTGACTCCTCAGCTAGCGCTGAACACGTGGTACTTCATCGTGTTGCTCGCAATCTGCTTGACGCCGTTGTTGGCGTCGTTGGTGATACCGGTCGGGGGTGTGGCGGCGGCCGACGAGGTGACAGTGCCTGCAAAGGCGACGAGACGGCCTGCGTGGGTCACGCCGAGGCGCCTCCAGTGGGGTTCGCTAGCGCTTACCGTGACAGCTAGCGTCGTTGTTGTCGCGATGGTGCTGCAGATGAGCACGCATGCCGCGTTCGTCGCCACGATCAAGAACAGCGCCGACACAGCCGGTGCGGCCACATTCTTCAACTGCAGCAACGCCGAAACCAGCCTGGGCAAGAGCGGGACGTATCTGGCCTGGGCCCTGAGTTCGACGACCCGCAGCGAGACAGATCTGTCGGGGAACGGCCGCACGGGCGGCTACCTGGCGACACCGATCACCTACTCCAAGGACGTCGGCTGCAACCAGGACACGCTGAAGACTGCGGTCACCTTCAACGGCAGCCAATGCCTGTACGAGAACGCCAACGTCCAGACGTCCGGCTACTACCCGAACACGTTCTCGTTGGAGGCCTGGTTCCTTACCGGGACCAAGAGCGGTGGCACGATCATCGGCTTCGGCAACTCTCAGAAGACTGCCGGGGACTCCAACTACGACCGGCACATCTACCTGGACAGGGACGGACGCATCGTCTTTGGCGTGTACCCCGGTGCAGTCCAGATCGTCTACACCTCCGCGACCGCCGGGAGCAACCATGACGGGAACTACGCGGACAGCAAGTGGCACCACGTGATCGCCACGCTCTCCACCGCGGGGGAGTCGCTCTACGTCGACGGTCAGTTGGCCATGACCAAAGCGGCCGTGACCAGCGCAGAACAAGTGTCCGGCTACTGGAAGGTCGGCTGTGGCAACCTTTCAGGCTGGCGGAATGCGGCAACCGACGCCACGGGCAGCACGTCCCTCGACTACAACGGCCCTTCGTACTTCGCCGGTCAGATCCAGTACGCGGCCGTCTACTCCGGCGCGCTCACCGCAGCCCAGGCCAGCCAGCACTTCGCCGCGGGCGCGTGACCTTGGATTGACAGCCGTGAATACGGATGTATTCTGAATACATTCGTATTCCAGGAGGTCGCATCGTGTCTGCCGTCACCCTCGTTCGTCCCGCTGATAGCTCGGTCTGGTCGCTACGTCACCCCTGGATCGCGGCGATCGGGCTGAGCCTGATCCCCCTGGTGTTCACCGCCGGCGGCTTCGCGGTCGCGCAGATCACCGGTGAGAGCGAGGCGGGAACGTACGCGATCGTGGCCGCGAGCGTCACGGTCTCAGCGCTCATCGCGTTCCTGGTCACGTGGCGCGCACGGCTGCCGCTGTCCGCCTTCGGCCTTCGTACGCCTCGCGCAGCCTCTTCGGCACTGTGGTGGCTCCCGCTTGTCATCGTGATCGCGTTGGTGTTCGTGGCGTCAGGGGTTGCGGTCCCGCTCGGCGTCGTACCGGCGATCGTGTGGCTCGCCGTCGCGGTGGGGTTCAACGAGGAGCTCGTCTACCGCGGTCTCGTGCTCGCCATCCTGCGGCGGTACGGGACACGCCGTGCCGTGGTCTTCTCGGCACTCATCTTCGGGGTGCTGCACCTGGCCAACATCGGTGCCGGCAAGTCCGCCGGCTACCTGGTCCTTCAGGTCATGTTCGCGGCGCTGTTCGGGGTCGTGACCGCCGAGCTCGTCGTCGTCACGGGCAGCCTGTGGCCCGGCATCCTGTTCCACGCGGCCTTCGATGCGCCCTCGTACCTGGGCGGGGACGCCGTCTCACCCACCGCACTGATCTCCCTTGCCGTACAGGTCGTGCTGCTCGCGAGCTACGCGTGGTGGCTCTGGACACGCATGCCTGACGGCGCCGCGGCTTAGGCTGACGGGATGGACGCGCTCTCCGCTCGCCAGAGCGAACTCGCCGATGCGGCGCTGAGGATCCTCAGTCGCGACGGCAGCGCAGCGGTGAGCTTCCGGGCCGTCGCGGCGGAGTCTGGCTGGTCTCTCGGAGCCGTACAGAAGGCATTCGCGTCGAAGGCCGAGCTCGACGGGGCCGTACTGCACCGGCTGAGGGAGACGTCGGTCACCATGCCCCCCGGCGAGCCCGGACGACCCACGCTGCGGGGGTGGCTGGTGGAACTGGCGCTGGCCGTGTTGCCGATCGACAAGGCCCGGCGGGACGCCACGCTCCGCGGAGCGGCGTTCGCTGAGCGCGCGGCGTTCGACGAGTCGATCGGCCGCACGATCGCCGAGGGCGACGCCGCTGTCCGAGGGCTTGTGGCGCGGCTCGTCAACCGTGCCCGGTCCGAAGGCGAAGTGCCCACCGATCTCGACTCCGACCACGTCGCGTGGGCCTTCTTGGCCCTCATCACCGGAGTCGCCACACAGCTGCTGTACGACCCGGTGCCGGAGGCCGAGGTCCGTGCCCGCATGGACGACGCGGTCCGAGGACTGCTCAGCCGATGACGCCGAACCCGTAGCCACGGTCGCGGAAGTACTGTACGTACCGGGGCAGCGTCGCCACCGTCAGGTGTTTGTCATGGCTGTCGTGGTTGAGCATCACCACGGCGCTGGGACTTCCTGCGGCTGTGTACGTGGCGGTGAGCGTCGCGATCGCCTCATCCGGGGTCGTCGGAGCCTTCGCGTCGGCGTCGCCACTCATGCAGTTCCAGTCGATCCAGCTAAGGCCGCGCTGCGCGAGCGCGAGATCGGCGTCGCCAAGCCCGGTCCATGACATGTGGCCGCCCGGGTAGCGGTAGCCGCTCGGTGCGTACGTCGGTCCGAGAACGCGCTTCGCCACGGACATCGCATGGTCCAGATCGGTCGCGATGTTCACCGCGTTCCCGACGCGGCCGGGATAGAGGTACGCGTAGTCGTGGCTGTAGCTGTGGAGGCAGATTGCATGACCCTCGGCCATCGCGCGCTGCGTGATCGCGGGGTTCAGCTCGAGGTAGCGGCCGATGACGAAGAAGGTGACCGGTACGGCGAGCTGCTTCAGCGAGTCCAGCAGCTGCGAGGTCAGGTAGCTGGGGCCGTCGTCGAAGGTNNGCGTAGGCGTTCGCGGCGGTGATGTGGTTCGTACCAGTCGTCGGCGACGGGACCACCTCGGGAGCAGGCTCGGGCGTCGTCGTTACGGGGGTGGCTGTACCGGGCTGCTCCGACGGTACGGACGTGGCGGGTTCGGTGGGGTCGGGCAACGGCGCCGAGCTCGTACTCGGCTCAGTCGACGGCGACGAGCTCGTATCGGGTGCTTGGGCAACTCGCGACCCGTACGGTTCGGCGTTCGTCGGGGGTGGCTCGATCGCGCAGGCGCTGAGGAGCACCGACGCGCTGAGTACCAACGCCTGTCGCCGCCCGGTTGCCATCTCGCAACCGTCGCACAGTTGCGATGTCAACCATCGGCGCCGCGCTGCCGGCCCCGACAGTCCACTAGCCTGAACCCTCGTGACTGAGGCTGAGCAGGACGTGGTGGCGATCGAGGTCGTACGAGGCGGAGTGGTCGAGTGCGTACATCGCGCTCGTGCCGCCGTGACCTTCCCGGACGGGACCAGCTGGACGCTCGGCGACGCCACGATTCCCACGTATCCCCGGTCGTCGCTCAAGCCGTTCCAAGCGATCGCGATGTGCCGCGCTGGACTCGATGTGGCCGGGCCGGAGCTGGCGATCTCTGCGGCGTCGCACCTTGGCGAGCCCTACCACCTGGCCGCTGTCCGCTCCATCCTGGCCGGCGCCGGCCTCACGGAGGCCGACCTCCAGAACACGTCCGACATGCCCATCGAGGCGGAAGCCCGCATCGCGTGGATCCGCGAGGGCCGCGGCCCGGAGCCGGTCGCGCAGAACTGCTCCGGTAAGCATGCGGCGATGCTGCGCACCTGCGTACGTGCGGGCTGGGACACGGCTACCTACCTCGACGCCGACCACCCGTTGCAGCGGCTGATCCACGAGACGCTCGCCGAGTACGCGGACGAGCCGATCCCGGATCCGTCCGTCGACGGCTGCGGGGCGCCGGCATTCACCACGACACTCATCGGTCTGGCAAGGGGATTCGGCACGTTCGCCGGTGCCACCGACGGCCCCGCCCAACAGATCGCCGACGCGTACCGGTCCTACCCCGAGTACGTGTCCGGCACCGGCCACGCCGACCTCGCGATCCACCGGGCGGTTCCCGGCCTCGTCTGCAAGGGCGGCGCCGAGGGTGTCTTCGCCGCGGGCCTGCCGGACGGTACGGGGATCGCGCTGAAGATCTCCGACGGCGCCGAGCGCGGCCGCCGCGAGCTGATGGTGGCGCTGCTGCGCCTCGCCGGGGTGACGAACCCGGCGCTGGAGGCCCTCGCCACGTCCCCCGTACTCGGCCACGGGAAGCCGGTGGGCGAGGTACGAGTTGCGGCAGGCCGCGTGCCGTCCCGAATTCACATCTGACAAGCGCCGAAGCGACCCGGTCGCAAACTAGGCTGCCGAGCCAGGAGGTGGCCATGTCCGACGTACAGGGGATGTTCGACTCGCTATCGGCGGCCGCGGGACGGGTGTCGCAGAACTCTTTCACCGTGCCCACGGTCGAGGGTGCCGGCGCCTCCGAGGACGGCACGGTGTCCGCGCGTGTGGCGGGAGGCAAGCTGGTCGAGCTCCGCATCGACGCCCACACGATGCAGCGCGGCAACGCGGAGGTGGCCGACCTCGTGATGACCGCCGTGAACGCCGCGATCGAGGCGCACGCCACGGCACTCATGGCCACGTTGCAGACGTCCACCACCGACTTCGGCAAGCTCCGCGGCGAGCTCGCCCAGATCGGCGAGCAGGCGCAACGGTCCATGGAGTCCCACCTCGAGGCCATGCGGCAGATGCTCGACGAGGCGACCGAGAGGGCTGAGCGCTGATGGCCGGCCAGATCCAGTTCTCTCCGACCTCGTGGGTGACGAACGGCATCAAGCTCTCGGCAGCCGGCGACGA
>PMLO01000187.1 GCA_003158895.1 Propionibacteriaceae bacterium | reverse complement strand
GCAACCTGAAACCCCTGCTCGGCGGCATCCCGGTCGTCGAGAGCGCCCACCCGTCCCCGCTGTCGGCGAGCAACGGGTTCTTCGGCTCCCGTCCGTACTCGCGAGTCAACGCGCTCCTCGCCCAGCAGGGCGCCGCAGCGATCCGCTGGGCCTGACAAGAGGTTCCCAAGCCCTGGGGTGGGTTCCCAACCCGTCTACCGCTTGGGAACCTCCCCTGGGCTTGGGGACCTCATGACGAGTTCGGTGGATCGCACAATTTGAACCTTCCAAGTTCGGTACAGTGCTGTTATCCGGAACGTCAAGGAGGCCGCTCATGAACCCTTCGTTGCCCGATCACGTGACCGTCCCTGGCATCGACGATCTCGACGCGATCCCCACCGGCGACATGCCCGGTGACAAGGTGCAGATCGGTGAGAGCCACGTCACCAAGGCCACCTCGATCCTCCCCCGCCTGTGGGAGATCCTCCAGCCGATCCTCGAGGCCAGCCCTTATCAGCGGGCCGTCATCGCCGTACATGGCGGGTCCGGTGTCGGCAAGAGCGAGATCGGCTCGCTGCTCGCCCACTACCTGCGGGGCAACGGCATCGGCGCGTACGTGATGAGCGGCGACAACTACCCGCGCCGCATCCCGCGCGACAACGACGCCGAGCGCCTCCGGACGTTCCGTACCGCCGGGGTCAGGGGCCTGGTCGACGCCGGGCTGTACGACGAGACCGTCCGCACGACACTCGCCGCGCTGCAGACCGCCGATCGCGACGCCGACCCCGCAGCGGTCGCCGACAACTCGTGGCTGGCCACGTACCAGCGGGTCGGGCGTGCGGCGCTCGACGCCTATCTGGGCACGCCGAACGAGATCGACTTCGCCGAGGTGTCCGGCATCCTCGCGCGCTTCCATGACGGGGCGACCTCGCTGCAGCTCAAGCGGATGGGCCGCGAGCTGGGCGAGCTCTGGTACGACACCGTCGACGTGTCGCAGGTCAACGTGCTCGTCGTCGAGTGGACGCACGGCAACTCCGACCACCTCGTCGGCGTCGACGTACCGATCCTGCTCAACTCGACGCCGGAAGAGACTCTGGCGCACCGTCGCGCCCGCGCTCGCGACGGTGCGCTCACCTCGTCGTTCACGACGATGGTNNTCATCGACTACGACGCGTACCTCGAGAGCATGGGCCGCAACCTGCCGAGCTCTGGAGCGATGCTCAACGTGTACCCGGACAGCGTGGGCGGTACGGTCGGCGATCTCGTCGACCTCGTCACCGATCCAGCCGTGACGGGCGCGTTCGAGGCCGTGTACATGCTGCCGAGCGTGTTCAACACCGACCTCGACCGTGGTTTCTCGGTGATCGACTACGGCCTCAACCGGCTGTACGCGACGCAGGCCGACCTGGACGCGCTGCGCGAGGCCGGGATCTCGCTGAAGCTCGACTTCATCCTCAACCACGCCTCCGTACTGTCACCGCAGTTCCAGGACCTGCTGGGACTAGGCGACAGGTCCGAGTACAAGGACTTCTTCATCGACTGGAACGCGTTCTGGGCCGGCCACGGCGAGATGACCGAAGGGGGCTACGTACAGCCTGATCCCGCGCTCATCAAGGACATGTACTTCCGCAAGCCCGGCCTGCCGATCCTCATGGTGCGGCTGCCGGACGGATCCGAACGCCCGTACTGGAACACGTTCTACCAGGAGGTCCGCCACACCGCGCCGACCACGTTGGAGGTCATGAAGGCTGCAGGCCTGCAGTACGCGTCCGCCGAGGTCGTTGCCACACGCGTGGCGGCGGCTCTCGCCGAGGGCAAGGGGCCCTTGGACGCCGACTTCACCGGCTTCGAGGACGCACGCGGCCCGGTGGTCGAGCAGGTCGAGTCGCGCCGTACGTACCTGGGACAGATGGACCTCGACATCCGCTCGGACAAGGTGTGGGAGTTCTACGCGGACACGCTGTCCACGCTCGCCGGCTACGGCGCGGAGATCGTACGGCTCGACGCGTTCGCGTACGCGCCCAAGGAGCCGGGGGCGACCAACTTCCTCAACGACCCCGGCACGTGGGACCTTCTCGCGCGAGTGAAGGGGCTCGCCGACGACCGCGGCCTCANNTACGACTTCTTCCTGCCCGGCCTCGTCATCGACGCCCTCGCGCGGCGCGACGGATCGGTGCTGATCGGCTGGATCAGGGAGCTCGTGGCGAAGCAGATCCGTACGGTCAGCATGCTCGGCTGCCACGACGGCATCCCGTTGCTCGATCTCAAGGGCCTGCTCGACGACGAGCACATCGAGGCGATCATCGAGATCGTCAAGGGCCGCGGCGGCTACGTCAAGGACCTCCACGGCGCGAAGAACATCTACTACCAGGTCAACGCGACGTACTACTCGGCGCTCGGCGAATCCGACGCGGCGATGTTGCTCGCGCGGGCGATCCAGCTGTTCACGCCGGGCAAGCCCCAGGTCTGGTACCTCGACCTGTTCGCGGGCCGCAACGACCACGAGGCGGTCGCGCGAGCCGGGGCCGGCGGGCACAAGGAGATCAACCGTACGAACCTCAGCCGCGAGGCGGTACGGGCCGGGCTGGATCAGCCGATCGTACGCAGGCAGCTAGAGCTGCTGAGGTTCCGCAACTCGTTCGGTGCATTCGGATTCGACGCGTCCTGCGAGGTGGCGCAGACGCCTGCCGACGAGCTCCGGATCACGTGGCGCAAGGGCGACCACGAGGCCGTACTCGCCGCGAACCTCGGGACGTACGAGTTCACGATCACGGCCGACGGTCAGCCGGTCTAGGAACCGCCTCGCGATCGTGGTTATCAGGCTCGCCGAAGACCGGATCGGCGAGTCGGCCTACAGGGTCGTGGTTACGGCGCCGTCAGAGGGCCCCATAACCGTGAACGCGAGGCGTTTCGCCGGGAGGCGTCCCCGAACCGTGCTCATAACGACGACTGCGAGGCACAACCGTGCCCGTCAGCCTGTGTGAGTGCGTGACCGCCTGCTCCCCCGGCCGATCTGCTCGGAGACTGCGGCACGCTCGACCTCCAGGA
Organism: Propionibacteriaceae bacterium; assembly: GCA_003158895.1. GTDB lineage: Bacteria > Actinomycetota > Actinomycetes > Propionibacteriales > Propionibacteriaceae > Fen-668. The sequence continues at coordinate 12,099 of PMLO01000187.1, read as the reverse complement.
GCGACGCCGTGTGCAGTGCGGCGTGATGGGCCTTTCCGCCACCGCGAGCGCCGAAGAGCCGCTTGGTCCAGATGAGGTAGAAGACGAGGAAGAGGTTGATGACCAACGCCCCGACCCGCAGCACCGTGATCTTGTCGACGATCTCGTAGACCTCCAGCGGGAGGAACAGCGAGGTCCCCACGACGGCGACGTACTCGCCCCATCGCTTCATGAGCCACAGGCCAGTGGCTTCGACGAGTTGCAGCGTCCCGTACGTGGCGACTGCGCCGGCGACACCCAGGATCGTGCTGGTCCGAGCCGCGAGGGCCATCTCTATCCAGTGCACGAGGGTCACGTCCTCGATGTGGATCCCGAGCTGCTGGGCCACCGGGGCCAGCAAGGGGAGATACGTCTGGAACGTCGCCTCAAGCCAGGCCCGCTGCCCGTTGAAGCGCCAGATCGCGATGGCCGCTGCGAGGATCACGATGCCCCGAAGCCCCTTGTCCACCGACAGCAAGCGGAGGATGAACGCGTCGCGCAGAGCTGCCCCGCGAAGCACGATGGGGGCGTCGTCGGCCGGCCCGGCGCCGCTCGGGTCGCCCAGGACGTAGTCGCCGCAGCGCAGGCAGCGCCAGGCGGTGCCCCACGGCGTCGTGGTCGAGAGGCGTTCGGCGAGCTCGGGCTCGTCCGGTTGGTACGTCGCGTGCCCTTGTCGGCCGCACGACCGTACGTCCCAACTCCAGTTCGCGAAGGGTCTCCATCCCACGATCGGCAGTGTAGGTGTGGGCGGGTCACGGGTCGTGCCACGATGGCTCCCATGTTGGTAGCCACGCCCGTCGATGTCGAAGGTCAGTCCTCTCATTCCTGGGGTCGCGCCCACTGGGTCGCCGTAGCCGAGGTGACGGACGGCAGCATCGCGAGCTGGCAGGTGCACGAGGTGTCGTGGGACGACCTGCACGACACCGGAACCCCCGGCTCGCACCATGCGCGCGTCGTGACGTTCCTGAAGGACCAGGGCGTTCAGGCCATCGTCGTCGACCACGTCGGCGACGGCATGCAGCGGATGCTGGCCACCCTCTCGATTCCCCTCCTCCCGTCCACCCCCGGCGACGCGAAGGCATCCGTTCTGGCGGCGGTCCAGGAAGCGAAGAGCTAGTCGGGTCCAGACCTTCGTAGCCGCCGGTCAGTTCGCCCGAGAGCCTCGAGTTCGCGGTTATGGGGCACAGAAAGCGATCTGGCACGGCGAACTGCCGCGAAGTCGTGATTATGAAGCTCCTGACCCACCACAACCACGACCTCGTGGGCTGACCGATGGCGCAAGCCGGATTCCGTCGCTCATAACCACCAGCCCGAGGCAATCGCCCACACCGCGGGTTGACGGCGGACCTACAGTGCTCGCATGCGTGTTCCTGAGTGGCGGCCCGCGCTCACGGCGGCGCACGATGCCGCAGTGGACTGGCTCGAGAAGCTGCCCGAGCGGTCCGTGGGGCCGGGTCTCGACTATGACGCGATGTACGCGGCGCTCACTGAGCCGATGCCCGAGGAAGGGCTGCCCGCGGAGCAGGTGATCTCCGAGCTCGCAGCGACGATGGAGCCGGGGCTGATGGCCTTCAACCACGGACGGTTCTTCGGCTGGGTGATCGGGGGCGCCATGCCTGCGGGGTTGCCGCGGACTGGCTGGTCGCGGCCTGGGACCAGAACACCGCCATGGCCGAGCCGAGTCCAGGGGTTTCCGCTCTCGAGGCCGTCACGGCCGATTGGCTGCTCGAGCTCCTTGATCTCCCGCGGACCTGCTCCGTCGCATTCGTCACCGGCGCACAGATCGCGAACCTGGTCTGCCTCGCCGCCGCTCGGGACAGGGTGCTGACCGACGTGGGATGGGACGTCGAGGCGGACGGCCTGGTAGGCGCCCCGGTCGTGACCGTACTGGCCGGCGAGTTCGTGCACCACACGATCGGCAAGGCCGTACGGATCCTCGGTCTCGGTGAGGCGCGCATCATGGAAGTCGCCGCGGACGACAACGCTCGGATGCGGCCCGAGGCACTGGCTGAGGCTCTGTCGACCGTCACGGGCCCGGCGATCGTCTGCGCGCAGGCCGGAGAGATCGCCACCGGTGGGATCGACCCCCTGGCCGCGATCGCCGACGTCGTGGACACTCGGCGGCATCAGGCACCGACCTGGCTGCACATCGACGGGGCCATCGGGCTGTTCGGGCGCGCGTCCGCGGCTCTTTCCCCGAAGTTCGCGGGTGCCGAGCGCGCCGATTCGTGGTGCACCGACGCCCACAAGTGGCTCAACACCCCGTATGACTGCGGCATCGCGATCGTCCGCGACCGCGAAGCGCACCACCGGGCGATGACGCTCCACGCGTCGTACCTGCCGAAGCCCGGCGCCGCCCGGGACCCGATCGACTGGAACCCCGAGATGAGTCGTCGTGCGCGGGCGACGGCTGTGTACGCGACGCTGCGCTCGCTTGGGCGCACGGGCGTCGCGGAGATCGCCGAGCGTGACTGCCGGATGGCGTGCCTACTGGCTGAGGGCGTGCGAGCGATCCCCGGCGCCGAGGTCTGCAACGAGGTCGAGCTCAACCAGGTTCTCGTACGACTTCATGACCCGGCCGGTCAGGATGACGACGCGCACACGCGCGCTGCCCTGATCCGGCTCCAGGCGAGTGGCGTGGCGTACCCGAGCGGTACGACGTACCGAGGCAAGGCGGCGATCCGGTTCTCGGTCGCGAACTGGGCGACTGATGAGGCCGATGTCGCAGAGACCATCGAGGCACTCTCCGAGGCTCACACGCGCTGGGGCTGAGTCTGGAGCTGGGGCTCCCGTCGGGCAGCGGCACGGGTGACCTTCGGCGCACCCCAAACAGCGAAGAAGAGTGGGACGAACGAGGTGAACAGCAGGATCACGTGGGGCCAGAAGGTGGCGCTGCCGGGGGTGAAGATGGGGTACGGCGCGATGCCGTACTGCTGAGTGCCCTGGAGGTACAGCCCGAGGTAGGCGGCCGGACCGATGACCCACGCCAGGGCCCACCACCACTTCGCGCTCGCTTGTCCCCTGCCGACGAACACCCAGTCCACCAGGACGATCAGCGGTACCACGAGGTGTTCGAGCAGCGACGACGGCAGGTTGTAGTCACCACCGATGAGGACCCGGTAGCCGAGCATCGTCACCATCACGTACGCACAGGCAGCGCCGCGGAGGATGCCCAGCACGGGCTCACCCTCACTCAGTGCCGGCGCGGCGACACCACCTACGGCCACCAGACACGCGAACAACGTCGTGAGCTGCGACCAGTCGTACAGCCCGAGCAAGTGCCAGTGACGGGTTCCATTGAGCATCGCGAGGCAGAAACCCACCAGCGCGACGGCGGCGATGGTGAGGCGCCAGACGACGAGGCCGGTGGCGGCCACCGACGGAGCGCGGTTGTCTTTGCGGGGGGTGGGTCGCATACCTCTATAACGCGCGCGGACTCTGTTTGGTTGCAGGCTTCGTGAAACCCGCCTAACACGAGCCGAGATGGACGCGACCGTACTCGTGAACTGAGCGACGAACTCCACGAGGGTGCCCAGACCGTCTCGGCCGTCGCGGTCTCACGCATCTGCTGAACGGCCGCCACCCACAGGAGCACGCGGTGGGCCCGCTCAGGCGGCTTCCTCCCGGATCTCCACCTCATGCGACTGGACCAAGGTCGGCGAAAGGGTCGCCTCAAGCTTCGAAAGACCTTGCTGGTCTGTGTAGATTATGACACTCTTGAATTCACCGATGCATTTCAGGAGAGTCGCATTCATCATGGTTACATCGTCAGAGTAAGCCGCCGTGAACATATCCGAATCGCAAGCCGTGTTCGGATACATCGTTCGCGCGACATGGGAAGCCATGATATTACGTGGGACGCTCTCTGGAATGTAGAAGAAGACCCGCTCATTCGTGGATACGAAAGGAACATTCAGCGTTCCTTCCAACACCTTGGCGTCCTCTCGGGTGAGAGTGTAGCCCACGGTCCTGGCGGCAATGTTCTGGACGTAGCCGTAACCGACCACGCTGGGAACGGCCAGAATCAGCACCGTCGCGAGCATGCCGTACTGGGCGCCCGACCGTAACAGAGGACTCAGCTCACCCACCGTCGAGGCGAGGGCGTCAATGAGAGCGACAATCGCCAACGGCAACAAGACAACGAAGATCGCGAACTCGAATTTGAAGAAGTAGTAGGTCAGTGTCGTCGAATGCAAACCGATGTAGCCAAGGATCACGCTGGCACTGAGGAACAACGGAAGGGACGCCACTACCACCGGAGCTGCCAGCGCACTGAGGCGCTTCTCGCGCATCAGGAACACGAAAGCCATCACGAGAACGAAGAGCAGGACAGGCTCTGGTGCAGTGATGCCGCCTCCCGCGGCGAGGACGGAGACAATCAGGCCCGAGGCGTGCACTATGACCCAGGCCGGGAATAGAATCACGAGCCCAGCGGCGCCAACGCCGATCCACGTTGTCCAGGAAATTCGGCGAAACATCTGGGCGTGATGCCACTTGGCGATCACAAAAGCCACGAGCAGTGCGGGAGCCGTCAGTATCCAGGAAAGGGCCGACCCCGTCACGCAGAGCAGGAGCGCGATGTCTCCCAGCTGCAGCCTTTGGTGCCCGCCCGTTCGCCACCCGTCGACCATCAGAGTGACAAAGGCGGGTGTATAGATCAAGACTGCAAGGAAGGAGAAGAACCCTTCCTGGAACTGAGGCAGAATGACGAGCATCGTCGTGTATGCAATTCCCGTGTATAGACCGAAAATTGGCCAGAACCGTCCTATTGAGAACCCGAACGCGGAAGCGATCTGGAATGTTAAGATCGTGAGAGCAAGGACAGCAAGGAACAGGCTCCCGACTTTGACGATGAAGTAGATCGCAATGAAGTCGTCCAGAGATGCATACTTGGCGGACGGATTGATGCTCGCCACCACGACAGCGTTCGCCACATGCCACCCCATCGGGTACGACGAATGCCCAGGGATGGCCATCAGATTGTTGGCCTCGGCTCTGTCTGCGAGCAGATTCACGTCGTTGCGAACGAGCGCGTTGAGCATCGCCATATGGCTCGTATCATCCAAGGCCACACTCGTCGCCCGCATCATTGAACTATTGTTGTCCTCGCTGGGTAGGATAACCCTGGCCACATAGAAGCCGGCCACAAGCACCCCGGGCAGGAGAAGAACGACATCCCGTCGACTGAAAGTCAACCGTGCTGTCGATCCACTGCGACGAGCAACCACCCACGCTGCTCCAACTGCGACCGCGACAAGGACCACGTAGACCTGGGGATAGGCGTGCACGTGACACATGAATGCAATCACAGCCTCTATCTGATAGAGACTGAGAATCATGAGGGTGGACATGAAGAAACGGGAAACGGAGGCTCCCAGAATCCCTTCGCGCGCAGGCAGCACGTGAGCCGCGGCGATGATACTGAGCAGGAGAAGGCCCCATGCGGCGCCTGTCGCCACCAGGAGCACCAAGCTTCCACCCAGGGCCAATGCGTACGCAATCTCCACGCGCCTTGGCAAGAACCAGTCAACCATGTCTTCAACTCTCATAGCTTGTTACGCTCGGTCAATCATTTCATGTCGATATGCGTGCAGCACAGGTTGCCACTCTCGGCTTGCTTGAGCATCCCACACCAGGTTCTACAGAGCCTATAGCGCGAAGACTTTAGGTCGGCTAAGCAGCGACGCCTCGTGATGCGTGACGCGACTCAGCTGAGAGCCTCACCGGCGATCCGCTCGTGATGGCGTACGACCTCGGTGACGATGAACTGGAGGAACTTCTCCGCGAACTCGGGGTCGAGCCCGGACTCTTTCGCCAGCTCGCGCAAGCGCCTGATCTGCTGCTCCTCCCGGCCCGGGTCTGCCGGTGGCAAGCCCTTGGCCGCCTTCAGCTCGCCCACGGCGCGGGTGATCCGGAACCGCTCAGCGAGAAGATGGACCAGCGCTGCGTCGAGATTGTCGATCGACGCGCGGGCGGCGACCAGCTCGGCGGGCATCTCGCTCATCAGATGATCACCAGCTCGATCCGCTGGAACTCCTTGACATCCGTGTAGCCGGTCGACGCCATGGCCCGGCGCAGCGCGCCGACGAGGTTCATCGACCCGTCCGGGGTCACCGACGGGCCGTTCATGATCTCGTCGAGCGAGCCGATGGTCTCGAACTTCGCGCGCTCGCCACGCGGCAGGGTGGCGTGCCACGCCTCGGCGCCCCAGTGGTAGCCCTTGCCCGGCGCCTCAGTGGCCCGGGCCAGCGGCGCCCCGACCATGACCGCGTCAGCGCCACAGGCGATCGCCTTGGCGATGTCACCCGAGCGGCCGACGGCGCCATCGGCGATGACGTGAACGTAGCGGCCACCGGACTCGTCGAGGTAGTCGCGGCGGGCCTCGGCCACGTCGGCGACCGCCGACGCCATCGGCACCTCGATGCCGAGCACGTCGCGGTTGGCATGGCGCGCGCCGCCGCCGAAGCCGACGAGAACGCCAGCCGCGCCCGTACGCATCAGGTGCAGCGCCATCTGGTACGTGGCGCAGCCGCCGACGATGACCGGTACGTCGAGGGTGCGGATGAACGTCTTGAGGTCGAGCGGGTCGGTGTCCTTCGAGACATGTTCGGCAGAAACCGTCGTGCCGCGGATGACGAAGAAATCGGGTGACGCCTTGACCACGATGTCGGCGAACTCACGGGTGTTCTGAGGAGACAGCGAGCCCGCAACGGGCACGCCCGACGCGCGGATCTCGGCCATCCGCGACTCGATGAGCTCCGGCTGGATCGGCGCCGCGTACAGCTCCTGCATGCGCTTGGTCGCGGTCAACTGGTCTTCGATGGCGGCCAGCTCGTCGAAGATCGGCACCGGGTCGGCGTACCGCGTCCATAGGCCCTCGAGGTTGAGCACGCCGAGGCCGCCGAGCTTGCCCATGGCGATCGCGGTAGCCGGCGACATCACCGAGTCCATCGGTGCGGCGACGATCGGGAAGTCGAGCCGGATCGCGTCGATGCGCCAGGCGAGGTTGACCTCCTCGATGCCGCGCGTACGGCGTGAGGGGACGAGAGCGATCTCGTCGAACGAGTACGCCTTGGAGGCGCGACGGCTGCGTCCGATGTCGTACATGGCCTTTCAGCCTCCGTAGTTCGGGGCCTCGACGGCCATCTGGATGTCGTGCGGGTGGGACTCGCGCAGACCTGCGGATGTGATCCGTACGAAACGGCCACGCTCGTGCAGCTCCGGGATCGACGCTGCACCCGTGTAGAACATCGACTGCCGAAGCCCCCCGACGAGCTGGTACGCGACCGCGGCGAGCGGGCCGCGATAGGCGACCTTGCCCTCGATGCCCTCGGGTACGAGCTTGTCGTCACTGGTGACGTCGGCCTGGAAGTAGCGGTCCTTGGAGTANNCCCATGCCGCGGTACTGCTTGAACTGCTTGCCGTTGATGAAGACCAGCTCGCCGGGCGACTCGTCGCAGCCCGCCAGCAGCGACCCGATCATCACCGTGTCGGCGCCCGCGACGAGCGCCTTGGCGATGTCGCCCGAGTACTGGAGGCCGCCGTCGCCGATGACCGGCACGCCTGCTGGATGGCAGGCGCGGGACGCCTCGTAGATCGCGGTCACCTGGGGGACGCCGACGCCGGAGACGATCCGCGTCGTACAGATCGAGCCTGGACCGACGCCGACCTTGACGCCGTCGACTCCCGCTTCGACAAGGGCTTTCGCCCCGTCGTACGTGGCGACATTGCCGGCGACGATGTCGACGAGGGCCGTACGAGGATCGGCCTTGAGCCTCTTGATCATGTCCACCACAGCGCGGCTGTGGCCGTGGGCGGTGTCGACGATGAGCAGGTCGACGCCCTCCTCGACCAGCGACATCGCGCGCTCGTACCCGTCGCCGAAGAAGCCGACCGCTGCGCCGACCCGCAGGCGGCCGAGGTCGTCCTTGGTGGCGAACGGGTGCTTGTCGGCCTTCACGAAGTCCTTGAGCGTGAACAGGCCCTTGAGCTTGCCGTCGGCGTCGACCAGCGGCAGCTTCTCGATCTTGTTCGCCGCCATGAGCTTGAGGGCAGCCTCGCTGCTGATGCCGACCCGGCCGGTGATGAGCGGCATGCGCGTCATCACGTCGCGTACGAGCCGCTGCGGGTCGTCCTCGAAGCGCATGTCGCGGTTGGTGACGATGCCCAAGAGGGTCATGTTGTCGTCGACGACCGGGACCCCGGAGATCCGGTAGTTGCCGCACATCTCGTCGACCTCGCCGATCGTACGGTCCGCGGTGATCGTGATCGGCTCCTCGACCATGCCGGCCTCGGACCTCTTCACCCGGTCGACCTGGGCGGCCTGGTCTGCGATCGGAAGGTTGCGGTGCAGGATGCCGAGACCGCCTTCGCGGGCCATCGCGATCGCCATCCCCGCCTCGGTGACCGTGTCCATGGCGGCGCTCAGCAGCGGGATCCGTACCGAGATCCGTTTGGAGACCCGACTCGTGGTGTCGGTGCCCGAGGGGATGACGTCAGACTCGTTCGGCAGGAGCAGCACGTCGTCGAACGTGAGGCCCAGCATCGCGAACTTCTCCGGCACGCCTGCTGCAGTCAGCTCCGAGCTCATGGGCCACCTTTCGCTAGGCGGCCATCCTAACGGCGACCGGCCGACCGCTCGCGCTCGGCTCACGACCGTGGTCGGGTTGTTGACCGTGCTCCCTGGGCTGGTTCAGTCCCCCATGAGGCGAACCAGCGCCGGTTCGATCTCGGTGTCTCGGAACTCGAAGCCGGCGTCCTCCAGGCGGTTCGGGAGGACCCACTGGCTGCTCAGCATGGCGCCCTCGACGAAGTCGCTGCCGAACAGGGCCGCGGCGACCGGCACGGGGAACGGGATCACGGTCGGACGATGAAGCGCCGCGCCCATCGCCTTCGTCCAGTGGGCGTTGGTCACGGGGTGGGGAGCGGTGAGGTTGAAGGGACCCGTGAGCTCGTTCGTCAGCAGCCAGCGGATCGCGGCCACCTCGTCGTCGAGCGAGATCCAGCTGACCCAGTGGCGACCGTCGCGGACCTGGCCGCCGAGGCCGAGTTTGAACGGCAGCAGCTGCGCGCCGATGTAGCCGCCGCGTGGAGTCATGACGTGACCGGTCCGTATGAAGACGGTCGGTACGGGAGCGGCAGAGGCCGCGTTCTCCCAGGCGACGACAACGCGTGCGAGGAAGTCGTCACCCGCCGGTGCGGACTCGTCCACCGCGTGGTCACCGGTCGGGCCGTAGTAGCCGATCGCCGACCCGCTGATGAAGCGCTGGCACCGCCCGTCGGCTGGCAGTGCGGCGACGATGGTCTCGGTGGTACTGATGCGGGACCCGAGGATCCCGCGCTTGTACGCATCCGTCCAGCGGCCGCCTGCGATCGGCGTGCCGGCGAGGTTCACGACGGCGTCGACGTCCGACAGTCCTGCATCTCCGATCCGCCGCTGGTCCGGGAAGATCTGCCGCTCGTCGGTGCCGCCCGGCGCGTGACGTACCAGGCGTACGACCTCGTCGCCGCCCCACCGCAACGCCTGTACGAGCGCCGACCCGATGAGACCTGTACTACCCGTGATCGCCACTCGCATGGGGCAACTGTGACACGTACGGGCAAAGCCGGATCCCGTACTGGCCTGACTCAGGAGGCGATGAGGCCATGTCGGAGGAACGCGAGGCGGATGCCGTCGTCGGTCGTCGATGCCGTGACCTCGTCCGCGATGTCCTTGACCGTCTGCGCCGCGTCGCCCATCGCGATGCCGACGGCCACATGCTCGAGCATCTCGAGATCGTTGTAGCTGTCGCCGATCGCGATCGTGTCCGCGAGGTCGATACCCACGTGGCGCAACAGGACGTCGATGCCAGTGGCCTTGTGGACACCGGGGATCATCATCTCGCCGGCGTTCGTGCCGAACACGGTGACCGACGACGGGACGATCTCGAAGTCCGCGAACTCGGCGCGAAGCTCGTCGATCGGCGCGACGGCCTCGAAATAGATGGCCTTGGTGATAGCGGTCGAGTACGGATCGCCGTCGACCGTGATCGTGTCGACGTATTTCACGAGGCCGTGGTCCACCTCGGCGAACGCCGGGTCGGCGGCGACGGACGCCGTGACGATCCGTCGTAGGAGGTTGCGTGCCTGAGGGCTCGCGTAGACGCCGTCGTGGGCCTGGAAGTAGTAGCCACCACCGCGCGCGTCGAAGTAGTAGGCCACGTGGTGAAGTGCTGCCTGGCTGAGGTGTTCGTGGAGGAGCACGTCGGACCCGACCTGTACGTAGGCGCCGGATGCCACGACGAACCCGTCGAAGCCGACGGCGAGGAGGTTGGGCATGAGCTCGACCATCGAGCGTCCCGTACACAGGAAGACCAGGTGCCCGTTCGTACGAGCATCGCGCACCGCTCGTACCGCACTGTCCGGCACCTGCCCGTAGTCGTCGATCAGCGTCCCGTCCACGTCCAGGAAGATCGCCTTGCGGGTCATGCGCTGCTCATCCTTTCGCTGCGGGTTGCGTCGCCATTCTTGGTGGCCGTTGGCTCGCAGCCGCTCCACATTCATATCAGGCGTCCAGGGACCTGCTCAGCGGCGCCATCACGGGTGAACCGCCGAAGTTGCGCTCATTCGAGCGGTCTGGGCCCGCCGAACGTGACGAACCTTCGAAGTTGCGCTTATGAGCCTCGGAACCCGCCTGTACAGCGCAACTTCGGAGGTCCAACGATCTGGGCCGGCGGCGATGACGCTCATCAGCGCAACTTCGGCCGTCCGACCACGCGAAAGCCCGCCCTGGACGGATCCAGAACGGGCTTTCGTCGTACTGCTGGTGGGCTAGCTGCTCACTGCTCAGTGGTCGTGCGGAACGTCGTCCTCGTCGGCCGGCTTCTCCACGATCAGGGTTTCCGTCGTGAGGAGCAGTGCCGCGATGGACGCCGCGTTGGCGAGCGCTGAGCGGGTCACCTTGACCGGGTCGATGACGCCCCAGCCGATCAGGTCGCCGTACTCGCCGGTCGCCGCGTTGTAACCCTCGCCGGGCTTCATCTCGGAGACCTTGCTGACGATGACGTACCCTGGCACGCCGCCGTTCTCGGCGATCCAGCGCAGCGGCTCGACGACGGCCTTGGCCACGATCGACACGCCCGTCTTCTCGTCACCGACCAGACCGAGCCCACCCTCGAGCACCCGAGCCGCGTGGACCAGTGCGGAACCGCCGCCGGCCACGATGCCCTCTTCGATCGCGGCGCGCGTCGCGGAGACGGCGTCCTCGATCCGGTGCTTCTTCTCCTTGAGCTCGNNCTCGGTGGCCGCGCCGACCTTGATCACGCACACACCACCGGCGAGCTTGGCAACTCGCTCCTGCAGCTTCTCGCGATCCCAGTCGGAGTCGGACCGCTCGATCTCGGCGCGGAGCACGGTGACCCGACCCTCGACAGCGGCCTTGTCGCCACCACCGTCGACGATCGTCGTGTCGTCCTTCGTGACGACGATGCGACGTGCACGGCCGAGCACCTCGAGACCGACCTGGTCGAGCTTGAGCCCGACCTCCGGGGCCACCACAGTGGCGCCGGTGAGGGTCGCGATGTCCTCGAGCATCGCCTTGCGACGATCGCCGAAGGCCGGGGCCTTCACCGCGCAGGACGTGAACGTGCCGCGGATCTTGTTGACCACGAGCGTCGACATGGCCTCGCCATCGACGTCCTCGGCCACGATGAACAGCGTGCCGTTCGCCGCGATGACCTTCTCCAGGATCGGGAGCAGATCATTCATCGAGCTGATCTTGCCCGAGTTGATGAGGATGTACGGATCGTCGAGGATCGTCTCCATACGCTCACCGTCGGTGATGAAGTACGGCGAGAGGTAACCCTTGTCGAACTGCATGCCCTCGGTGAACTCGAGCTCGGTGCCGAACGTGTTCGACTCGTCGACGGTGATGACGCCGTCCTTGCCGACCTTGTCGAACGCCTCGGCGATGAGCGCACCGATCTGCTCGTCACGAGCAGAGATCGTGGCGACCGATGCCATGTCGGCGGTCGAGTCGATCGCGCGAGCCTGCGAGCGGAGCTCCTCGGAGAGTGCGATGACGGCCTTCTCGATGCCCTTCTT
>PMLO01000019.1 GCA_003158895.1 Propionibacteriaceae bacterium | reverse complement strand
GCATGGGAGTGCGGTTCGTGACCCCTCGACAAGTGGCGGCACCGTCACGGTCGTGGGGCAGCAGTAGCGGGACCGACGTTGTCCACAGGCCCTTGATACGGCTGAGGTTCTGGGGACAGGTGACGAAAGACGCTCAGACGTGCACATGGTCTGGATGTGAACATCCGTGATCTGCCGCCGGGCGACAGTCTGGTTCCTCGACGAGGCCGCCGCCGCCGAGCCGTCCTTGGAGAGTCCGCAGAACTGATCACGTAATTCAGTTGCAATTCTGCGGAAGCCGTCCCTAGGCTCTCTGGAGGTCGCCAAAGGGTGGCGGCCGATGATCCGTGGGAAGGAGAACGTGATGCTGACCTTGATGTCCTCGCCGGCCATGACGCAGTCGCGCACGTTCTTCGTGCTCTCCGCGATCGATACGAATCCGGCCACGTCGCCCGTCAACGCGACGACCGGCTTCAAGCGTCACGCCGGTTACGGCACCGGATCAGATCTGGCCCCTGGGGGCGCCCTTTGATGGCATGACCATCAGGCGCAACCAGGCCGTGAAACCCAGATCACCGGGATTCACGGCCTTCGTGCTTCCCGGGACCAGACAGAGCCCCACCAACCGCCACCCAGGAAGTACCGACCATGACCCTTCTTCTCGAACTGATGGCTCCCTTCGAAGCCCAGGTCGCCATGCCCTGCACCGACGAGGACCCGGAGCTGTTCTTTGCCGAATCCCCGTCGGACATCGAGCTCGCCAAGCTCGTCTGCGGCCCTTGTCCCTTGAGGCAGGAGTGCTTGACCGGCGCTGTGCAGAGGCGCGAACCGCACGGTGTGTGGGGCGGCCAGCTCTTCATCGCCGGCGAGGTCGTAGCGCGCAAGAGGCCACGAGGGCGTCCGCGGAAGGTCGTCGAGCCAGAACCGGCGATCGAGCTGCCGACGCGTGAAATCGCCGCCGCGTGAGCCCGTACAACCCAAGACCCGGACCAGTACGAACTGGTCCGGGTCTTGTGTCTCTCCTAGCTCACGGTGCGGCGAACCCCGGCAGGTACTCGGTGAGCACGTCGGCGAACCGCGCTCGGACGTCAAGCTGAGACAGGACCGCGATCCCGCCCATCCAGACCCGGTGGATCAGCGCGTACACAGGCGGCACGTTGAGCTTCGTCATCACGGTGTCGCTGGTGTGGCTCTCGGACATGAGCCGCTCGTACTGGCCCCTCATCCAGTCGCGTGTGAAGTGGAACTCGTCGGCGCGCGCGGGCTCTACGAACGGCGCGAGGTACGCGAGCAGGTCGTGTGGGTTCACGTCGCCCACAACCAGACCCTCCGCGCGCAGCCCCGCAGCGACGTCTTCGGCGTTCCCGTGCAGGGCGGTCCGGATGAGGCGGCCCATCGGCTCCGGCAGGCCGTCGGGTAGCTGGGCCACGAGCCCCCAGTCGACGATCCCGAGGCGTCCGTCGCCCAGGACCAGGAAGTTGCCGGGGTGCGGGTCGGCGTGGAGGACTCCGGCACGATGAGGCGCCGAGAAGAGGAACCGTACGTACGACAGCCCGACGGCGTTGCGGCGTTCCTCGTCCCATTCGCTGACGGAGTTGAGCTTCGCCCCGTCGAGCCATGAGCTGACGAGAACACGGGGAGTGGCCGCGAGCACATCCGGGACAGCGAACTCGCTGTCACCGGCGAAGGCGGCCGCCGCGATCGTCTGGTGCTCCGCCTCCTTGAGGTAGTCGACCTCTTCGCGGATCCGCTCCGCGATCTCGGCCGTCAGCGCCTTCATGTCGATGCTCCCCGTCAGCGGGGCCATCATCGACGCGAGCCGGCCGATCTGCGCGAGGTCGCTCTCCAGGGCTGCATCAGCGCCCGGGTACTGGATCTTCACGGCCACAGGCTCGCCCGTGGCTGCCCACGTGGCACGATGCACCTGCCCGATCGAGGCAGCCGCTGCGGGCCGTCGTCCGAAGTCACTGAACAGAGCGCGCCAGTTCTGGCCGAGCTCCCGTTCGAGCACCGCCTCGAGACGTGACATCGGCATGGGCGGTGCGGAGTCCTGGAGCCGACGCAGCTGCTCCCGGTACGGTCCGGCGATGTCGTCGGGAAGCACCGCCTCGAACATGCTCAGCGCCTGGCCGAACTTCATGGCGCCGCCCTTGAGCTCGCCGAGCACGCGGAACAGCTGTGCCGCGGCCTGCTGCCGCATGTCGTTCTGTACGGTCTCAGCGTTGTGGCCTATGAGACGGCGCCCGAAGCCGACGGTGGCGCGTCCCGCGTAGCCGAGGGGCAGGCCGAGCATCCGGGCTCCCCGCGCGAAGGTGGAGGTCGGGACACGGTCGTGCTCCACAGGCTCCCTGTCGGGTTCGTCTCCGCTCATGCCCCCATTCTGTCCGGCGCCGACAACAGGGTTGAACGGCGCCCGGCGGCGTGACACGAACAGCCCGGGTGCGGAGGCCAAACCCGCAAGGTCGTACAGCCCGTATCACTGGCGAGCGTCAGGGTGCGGGAACGCAGCTCACCGGCCTCCCCGTACAGGAACGCCACGATCTGCGCGAGACCCAGCGCCGTGACCCAGGCGTCGAGTACAGGGTCGTCGGGCGCCTGCCGATGGGCGAGCTGCGCCGCCAATCGTGGCCAGACTGGGTCAGCCTCCGTCCGCCACAGGTCGGCACATCGCAGGCAGGAGGTCTCCGGCGGTACGACGAGGGGTCCGGCGACCGCCGTACCAGGTCGTGTCCTCAGCACGATGTACGGCTCGAGATCACGCGCCAGAGCGTCGGTCAGGCTACGGTCCGGCTCGCACGTACCGGTGCACACGACGGTGAGTGCCACGTCGTCGCCGCTGTCGACCGTCGCTCGACTGCCCCTCCGACCAGGGGAACGGCGTAGGTGGCCCACGAGACGCTCAGCGCCGCTCGGGCGACTTCCGGACACGTGCGAGGGGTCCCGCACGTGGATGGTGTGGCCGAGATCGAGAAGCGCCGAGGCGATCCGCCCGGCGACCCTGCCGCTGCCGAGAACCCGGATCGGTGTGTCCGCGGCCGGTCCGGCGAGCCGACCGTGCTCGTCGAGCCTCGCCAGCAGCCATTCCCGCCAGGCGATGTCTGTGGGCTCGTGGAGCGCGGACCCGTGATCGGAGTGGGTGAGCGAGCGGAGCAGCTCGTCAGCCAGGCGCGGTACGGGCTCCAGCACCAGCACGTCGTCGTCGATGCCGACCTGCAGCGTGGTGTGGTCGCGCCAGACGTGGACCATGTCCCCGCGAGTTCGGCGGGATAGAGCGGAGGGTGGTGGGAGCAGCATGACTCATGCTGACGCGCACCATGGCGGCAGGGGAAGATGCGTCACGCAAGCGCCAACACCAAGCCCTTGACGGACAACACCAGAAAAACGGCGGGGGCGAGACCTCCAGGTCCCGCCCCCTGACGCTTTACGTCCGGATCAGGCCTTGCCGAGGATCCGGTTGAGGTTGGTGCCACAGACGGGGCACTTGCCCTTGGCCATGCGGGTGCCGTTCTCGCTGACAACGATGTTGCCGGTCGCCTCGCGCTTAGCCTTGCACTTCACGCAGTAGAACTCACCCGTATAGGTCTTGTCAGCCACAGTTCCTCCTTGTCCGCGACGCCGATCTGGGGTGACCGCCGTCGTGTTTCCTGGCTGCGTACTCTACGGGGGCTTTGCCCTGAGTGCACGTGGACGCGCCATATTTCCCCGCTCCGGCCGTGTAGGGCTGTCCAGAGGACGTGAAACAGGGTTCCCGATCGAACCGTTTGCCTTCCCCTGCGAACGGACGACCCGAGAACCCTGTCGCACAGACAGTATCGAGGGCGCGGAGCCTCGGTCAAGGTGAGTGTCCGTGGTTGCTGCCATGCTGTTCGCGACGAGAGGATTGCCGAGATGGACGTGCCAGAGGACGTGGTGATCCGGCGCAGCGCGCGTCGACGACGCACCCTCCAGGCGCGCCGGGACGGTGACAAGATCGTCGTCCTCGTGCCCGCGACGCTCGCGGCGCGCGACTACGAGCGTCTTGTCCCGCAGCTGATCGAGCGCGTACGGGCTCGTGAGGCGGGTGGCACGCGGCGAAGCGACGCGGCCCTCGAGAAGGCCGCTAGACGCTTGGCCAAGGAACTGGTCGCAGACCTTGGTCTGCTGTCCAGGCTCACGCGTGTCACCTGGTCCACGCGACAGAACCGCCGATGGGGGTCGTGCACGACGACGACCGGAGAGATCCGTTTGAGCAGTCGGCTGCAGTCCATGCCCGATTGGGTGATCGACTACGTGTTGTTCCACGAGCTGATCCACCTCGAGGAGGCCAACCACTCGCGTCGATTCCACGAGTTGGTGCGGCGTTACCCTGCCCACGATCGAGCGGTGGGGTTCCTCCATGGGGTCGCACACGCGCTGGGCAACCCCGACGAGCCGTGGCCGTCCGACATCGATGAGCCCGACGAGCCCTCCGGGGATCTCGGCGATTAGTCCCCGCGCTCCTCGTCGAGCAGCTTCGCGAGTTCCGCGTCAAGGTCGTCGTTGCCGCTGTGGGTGTCACCGCTCACGAAGCCGAGCGGGTCGTCGAGATCGTGTGCCGAGGGCATCGAGTCGGGGTGCTGCCAGACAGCATCGCGTCCCTCCACGCCGCGTTCTGCGCGCAGCGCCGCCCAGAGATTGGCGGCATCCCTCGTACGACGCGGGCGGAGTTCGAGACCCACGAGCGACGCGAACACCTGTTCGGCCGGACCACCGGTCGCGCGCCTACGTCGTACGGTCTCGGCCAGAGACCCTGCGGTCGGCATGAAGCGGATCGTCGCCTGGCCGACAACGTCGTCCACCCAACCCTCCACCAGCGCCAGCAGCGCCTCCAGGCGCCCTAGGACCTCGGCCTGTTCTGGTGTGCGTTGGGGCGAGAACAGGCTCTTGCTCATCTCGGTGCCGAGCTCTGCCAGGTCGGTCATCGACATCGGATCCCCGCCCATGCCCTCGAAGGACTCCTCGAGAGCGCTGAGGTCGACGGTGATCTCGCGGGCGTAGTGCTGCACGAACGCCACGAGCTGCGGGCCGAGCCAGCCCACGTCGGCGAACAGGCGCTGCCTGGCCGCCTCGCGGAGACTGAGGTAGAGCATCACGTCACGCTCGGGGAGATCCAAACCGTCGCCGAACGCGGACAGGTTGGTCGGGAGGAGCGCGACCTGTGGCCGGGCCAGCAGGGGCATCGACACCTCGGTGGCCGAGACGACCTCCGTTGCCAGCTTGCCGAGCGCCTGTCCGAACTGCACCCCGAACATGCTCGATGCGGACTGCTGCAGCATCGGCTGGAACATCTGCTGCATACCTGCGAGTTCCGGCTCGTCGCTCATGCGTTTCGTCATGACCTCGCCCAGCGAGGACGCGATCGTGGTGACGATCGGCTCCACCATCGTCTGCCAGGTCGCCATGGTGTTCTCGACCCATTCAGCGCGGCTCCACGCGGTGGGCGGTGTGGGGACAGCGGGGAAGATCGTGGCGTCGTTGAGCCACAGCTCTGCCAGGTGGACCGAGTCTGCGATGTCGTGACGCTGCCGACTCGAAGGGGTCGGGTCAGGACCGAGGGACGCCACGACCTTGCGCGCCATGTCCTTCGCGAACACCCAGTTCACTCCGCCGCCGTCGGTCGTCATCGACTGTCCCGACCGCGCCATGACGTTCTGCAGCGAGGCGAGCAGAGCCTGGACGTCGATCGGCTCGCCCTCTTGCGGCATCGGGATTCCGAGCGAAGCGAAGATCTGCTCGAACGGCAGGTTCTCGCTGTCGAAGGGGTCCCCGGGCACCTCGTCGCCCTCGTCGTCGTCGGGACTGTTGACCATGCGCGGCTCCTTCATCGCAAGCATCTAGAAGCCTACCCGCGTGAGCCAGTCGTGAGACCTTCGACGCGGCGCTGCGCTCCGGTGGAGGCCCACTCGGGTAGATTGCATGCCATGTCGCGCTGTCACCGAATCGGGAAAAGTCGGCGCAGCCTGTCCGTCCGCGGCGAGGTGTGCTGGTGACCCGTCAGACCTGGACCGCAGTCGTGTCCTCCCTCGTCTTCATCGCGTTGGCGGCGGTCATCGCGTTCGCCCCCATACCGTTCGTGGCCTGGACACCGGGCGTCACCTACGACGTACTGGGCGCCAGCGACGGCAAGCCGATCATCCAGATCGACGGCATCACCACGTACAAGACCACGGGCGAGATGCGGATGACCACGGTGAGCCAGACCCGGGCTGACGCCGGCCTGAGCCTGCCGGAGGCATTGTTCGACTACGTCATGCCGCACCGCGACGTCCTCCCGCGCGAACTGATCTACGCCCCGGGCAAGTCTGCGAGCCAGGTCGCCGACGAAGAGCAGACGTTGATGTCGACCGCGAAGTTCGATGCGATCGTGGCGGCGCTACGTGCGGCCGGCCAGCCCGTACAGGAACTGCCCATGGTCACCTCCGTGCGGGTGTCGGGCCCCTCCAACGACAAGCTTCAGCCGGGTGATCTCATCCTCATGGTCGACAACGTCGCGGTGGGCACCAGCGACGATGTCAGCGCGCGCATCAAGGACAAGGGCGTCGGCCAGAAGGTGGTCATCGAGGTACAGCGCCAGAACGCACGGCTCTCCGTCACGATCGACACCGTCGGGTCGAGCAGCGACGGCCGCGTCGCCACCATCGGAGTCAACGTCGGAACCGGTTATTCGTACGCGCCCAGCATCTCGTTGAGCATCGACCCGGACGTCGGTGGCGGGTCGGGCGGCCTCATGATGTCCCTCGCGATCTACGACAAGATCACACCGGGCGACATGCTCGGCGGCCACATCATCGCAGGCACGGGAACGATCAGTGCGACGGGCGCCGTGGGCGCCATCGGCGGCATCCAGGAGAAGATCGCCGGGGCAGAAGCCGCGGGAGCCAAGGTCTTCTTCGTCCCCGCCGACAACTGCCAGGACACGGTCGGCGTCAGCACATCGATGACGCTCGTCAAGGTCAGCACGCTCAAGGAAGCGATCTCGGCACTTCCTCTCGCGCTCGATCCCAGCTCCGGACAGCGTCCTCCCGCATGCTGAACGACGCGTTGGCGGCCGCGGTCCTCGACGTCGAGCGCCACGTCGGCCGATCCGGATGGGACCAGCCCTCCCGACTGTTCGCCCTCGTGCCGACGGCCGAGCTCCTTGATGCCGCGCCAGAACTCGCCGGTCAGCTCGGAGCGGAGCACCCAGAAGGCCACCTGTCGAGCATCGAGCAGGAGGACTTCCACAACGGCCTCGCGCTCCATGAGGCGCTCGCGCACCTGGCCTGGCCCGCGACGGTGACAGGGTGCGTCCTCAGCGTCGAGCGGGCATTCCTGCCCTCGCAGTACGAGTCGGAACTGCCCGACGATCCCGCGCAGGCCAGCGACGCGGTCTCGAACCACCCGCACCGCCAGGAGCTCAGGCTCGTGACGGGCGTGCTCCGTACCGGCGAACGTCACGCTGTCGCACGGGTCCGCAGTGACCCATCCGAGCTTCTCGGCGGGGAGAACCTCGCCCCGGGGCTGTCCACAGCCCTGCTCGCTACCCTGTCCGACTGAACCTCACGCAAGGAGCACCGCTGTGTCCAGCCCAACGCTCGGTCGTACTCGGCGCGGCGCAGTCATCCCGACGATCGTCATCGTGATCGTCCTTGGATGGCTGTTCGCCACGTTCGCCCAGGTCTGGACCGACAAGCTCTGGTTCGGGCAGCTCGGCTACGGCATCGTCTTCTCGACGCAGCTGTGGACCTCGGTGGGTCTGTTCTTCGGCTTCGGCATCATCATGGCCGCCGCCGTCGCCGCGACGATGGTGTCGTCGACCCGGGAGATCCGAGGTTCGAGCCGTACGAGCAGCGCGTTGCTCAACCGCTACCGAGACCTGCTCGGCCGACGCCTCGGGTTGGCCATCGCCCTGCCCGCGATCTTCTTCGGGCTCATGGCCGGCATCAGCGGGACCTCGGCGAAGTCGACGTTCCTCGCGTACCTCAACCGCACCGCGTTCGGCACCAACGACCCGCGGTTCGGGCTGGACATCTCGTTCTTCGTGTTCGAGTACCCCTGGTACCGCTACCTCAACGCCTTCGCCCTGGGAGTGCTGCTCCTCTGCCTGGCGATCGCCGTCGTCGTGAACTTCGCGATGGGCGTGCTCAATGCCCAGAACCGGCCGGCTCTCGGCACCCGCCGCGCACACGCGCAGATCTCGGTGCTCGCGGGCCTGACACTCCTCTCGTTCAGCGTCGGCGCGTACCTCGACCGTTTCGGTGAGGAGCTCCAGTCGTCCACGCTGCTCGACGGCCTCACCTACACCGGCGACCACGCGCAGATCACCGCCCACACAGTCGTCGCGGTCATCCTGCTGCTCACGGCGATCATGTTCTTCGTCTACGCTCGGCGCCCCGGCTGGCGTATCCCCATCACGGCGGCGATCCTCATGGTCGTCTCGTCGCTCATCGTCGGTGTCGCCTACCCATCCGTGGTCCAGTCGTTCTCCGTGAAGCCGGACGAGCCGGACAAGGAACGTCCGTACATCCAGAACCACATCACGGCGACTCGGGCGGCGTACGGTGTCGCGGACACCCAGATCTATGACTATGCGGCCACCACCAGCGCTGACGCGGGCCAGCTCTCGGCGGACGCCGCGACGCTTCCTGGCATCCGGCTGATCGACCCGTCGATGGTGCGCGACACGTACGAGCAGCTCCAGCAGGTGCGCGGCTACTACTCGTTCGCGCCGGTCCTCGACGTCGACCGCTACAAGATCAACGGCACGATGACCGACGTGGTCATCGCGGCGCGCGAGATGGACCAGAACGGTCTGCAGAACAAGCAGTGGAACAACCTGCACACCGTCTACACGCACGGGTACGGACTCGTGGCGGCGTACGGCAACCGCCGTCAGGCCGGCGGGGAGCCCCAGTGGCTGGCCGCGGACATCCCGACGGTCGGCCTGCTGACGGCGGACCAGCCGCGGATCTACTACGGCGAGCTGGCCAAGGACTACGTCGTCGTGGGGCGCCAGCCAGGTCAGTCGGCGATCGAGTTCGACACCCCCGGTGGCGGCGACGCGACGGGTGAGCAGTTCAAGACGTACGACGGGACCGGCGGTGTCGGCATCGGGAACGCGTTCACCAAGGCGTTGTATGCGACGCGGTTCGGCGACGTCAACCTGCTGCTGTCCGACCGGGTGAACAGCAACTCGAAGATCCTGTACGACCGCACCCCGACCCAGCGGGTCCAGGACGTCGCTCCGTGGTTGACGACCGACTCCGACATCTACCCGGCCATCGTCAACGGTCGCATCGTGTGGATCGTCGACGCGTACACCACCACCGACAACTATCCGAACAGTCACAAGATCTCGCTGAGCAGCGCCGCCTCCACCACGAACGTGCAGACCTCCTCGCTGCAGCCCAGCGACGAGATCAACTACGTCCGCAACTCTGTGAAGGCCACCGTCGACGCGTACGACGGCACCGTCAACCTGTACGCGTGGGACGAGACGGATCCACTGCTCAAGACCTGGATGAAGGTGTACCCCGGCACCGTGCAGCCGAAGTCGGCGATCTCGCCCGAGCTGCTCGCACACCTGCGGTACCCGACGGACCTGTACCGCGCGCAGCGCCAGGTGCTTGCCCGCTACCACATGACCGACCCCGACCAGTGGTACTCGACGTCGGACATGTGGGCCATCCCCAGCGACCCGACGGTCGACCAGTCGGCGAACCTCCTCGAACCGACGTACTACATGTCGGTGCGCTGGCCGACGGCCACGCAGAACGGCAAGACGATCCCGGGCGAGACATCACCGCAGTTCAGTCAGACGACCGTCTACAGCCCGAACAACCGGCAGAACCTCGCCGCGTACATGACGGTGGTCGCCGACGCGTCCAGCAAGGACTACGGCAAGATACGCGTGCTTCGAATGTCCGACACTCAACAGGTGGAAGGGGCGGGGCAGGCCCACAACAACATCCTTCGCGACGAGAAGGTAGCCACTGATCTGCGTCCGTACTTGAACCAGGGCAGCGCCAAGGCGATGTACGGGAACCTGCTCACCGTGCCGGTGGGTGGCGGCATCCTTTACGTGGAACCGATCTATACCCAGCGCAACGAGGCACAGAGCGGCGCATTCCCGGTGCTGACATTCGTCGTGGTGCGCTTCGGTGACCACGTCGGGATCGCCGACACGTTGCAGGGGGCGCTCGATCAGGTGTTCTCCGGTGACGCCGGGGCGACGACCAACGAGAACGCGCCACCGACGACCACGCCCTCGACCACGCCGTCGACGACCACTCCGTCGACCTCGCCCTCGACCACGACCCCGTCGACCACGCCGTCGACCACGACTCCGTCGAGCACGTCGCCCACCACGACGCCCACCACGACGACGCCGAACCAGGTGGAGGTCACGGCCGCCCTGGCCGAGGCTCAGCAGGCCTTCGCGGACGCCGACAAGGCGCTCGCAGCCGGCGACCTCGCCGGGTACCAGAAGGCGAACCAGACTGCTCAGGCCGCGGTGTCCAGGGCCGTCAAGGCGATGGGCGGCTGACCTTCCAGGGGCATGAGGCCTAGAGGTCGGGCGTGGGCTCGGCCTCCACGCCGAGCCCGTCCGCAAGGGCCGGGTCTCCGACGACGAGTACGGCCGGGTTGCTCGGCCAGATCTCGGTGAACGCCGCGGTCGCGTCGTCGGCGGTCACTTCGGCGAGCTGAGTCGCCGACTCGTCGATGTGGCGCCAGTCGAGGCCCATCGAGGCGAGGACGATGGCCTGCTGCGATACGCCGCTGGCCGTCGCGTAGCGCAGCGGCGCCGTACGTGTCAGGAAGTTCACTGCCCTTCTCACCTCGGCGGTCGTGAACGGCTTCGCGGCCACGTCGAGCAGCCGCAGGGCCTCTGTGACGGCCTCGGCGGCCACGTCGGTACGGAAAGAGCCTCCGACGGTCGCGTACCCGCCGTGCCGTAGCTGTGTGGTGGACATGTACACGCCGTACGTGAAGCCACGCCTCTCGCGCAGCTCCGTGTTGAGACGGCTCTGGAACGTACCGCCGAGAACCGAGCAGGCGACCTGGAACGCGGGCCAGCGAGGGTCTGCCCGGTCGATGGCGGGTGCGGCGATCCGAATGTCGGCCTGTACCGCATCGGGCCGACTGATGAGGCGTCGACGTGGCGCCGCTCCGGCCGGATCCTCGTGGTGGGTGGCGATGCCGGTGTGCGTCCAGTCGCCGAACGCGCTCTCCGCGAGGGCGATGGGGTCGAGGCCGGCGAAGTCACCCGCGACGACGAGCGTCGCCCCCTTGGGGCTGTAGTGGGCGGCTTGGAACGCGCGGACGTCGTCGGCCCCGAACGCGTCCAGAGTGTCGGTTGTCCCTCCGGTCGCTCTGCTCGTACGGAACGCGTCGCTGAAGACCGCCCCCGGAACAAGGGCGGCCGCAAGTTGTGCGGAGTTGGCCATCACCTGCTGGATCTCCGCGCGGCGCAGTCCGATGTGGCGGAGCACATCGTCGTCGGCCAGGGCTGGGGTACGGATCGCGTCTGCGAACAGCGGGAACGCATCTACCACCCCGGTGACGGGGACGTCGATGCTCACGTGGGTCGCGAGGTACGTGACGCCGGCTCCGATGACCGCACCCGTGTTCTCGAGCGTCTCGGTGAACGACGCACCGGGATGCGACAGCGTGCCCTCGTCGAGGGTGTGCGCGACGATGTTGGCGATGCCTTCACGGGCGGCCGGCTCGGCCGAGAGGGGCAGGTCGAGTGCCATGGTGGCACTGATCACGTACTGGCCGGGTAGGTCGAAGACCCAGACCGTCAGGCCGTTCTCCAGCTGGTGCTCTCCTGCAGCGGGAAACGACCATGCGGGCTGTCGGCCGAGGCGGGGGCGGCGAGACGACATCATGCCGCATCCTTCCTGCGATAGATGAGGACCGCGCGATTGTCCGGTTCGAGCCAGCGGCGCGTGGCGCGCACGACGTCGTCCCTCGTCACGGCTAGGACCGTACGGAGTCTCTGGTTGACCCAGTCCGGCGACCCGTGGATCGTGGCGGCCTGGCCGAACCGGTCCGCACGCTGGTCGAGCGCGGCAAGCTCGGTGAGCCACTCACGGGCGAACTGGGCCTGCGCCCGTTCGTGCTCCTCATCTGTCGGACCTTCGTCGACGAACTGCTTCCACGAGTCGATCAACGCGCTCTCCAGCGCTTCGGGCTCCACACCGTCCCAGCACCGTGCGGACGCGACGCCGACGGAGTTGCCGCGCGCGAGCGACATTGTGAAGGCGCCGGCACCCTCGGCGAGCTCTGTACGGACGAGTGCCTGATGCAGCCGGGACGTGATCCCGTCACCGAGCACCGACGTCGCCAGGCCGAGCGCCTCCAGATCGGGGTCGCCGGCCTTCGGGAGCCGCCACGCGGCGTACACGGCATCTCGAGGTACTGAGGAGGAGACGTCGCTCCGAGGGACTCCCTCGTGGGGGGGCAGTGTCGCGATGTGCGGCCGCCGTCGTCCAGGCAGCCGGGGGAGGTCTCCGAAGTACTGCTCGGCCAGCCGGAAACCCTGGTCAGGGCTCACGTCGCCGGAGAGTGTGAGGACGACGCGGCTGGCGCGGTAGTTGGCGCGGAAGAACGCCTGTATGTCCGCCAGCGTGGCCGCGTCGAGATGCTGCATCGAGCCGATCGTGGGATGTGCGTACGGATGGCCGTCCGGGAAGGTCAGCGCCAGGATGCGGTGCCACGCGTCGCCGTACGGGACGTTGTCGTACCGCTGGCGCTTCTCCTCCTTGACCACCTCGCGCTGGTTGTCGAGGCTCGACTGGTCGACGGCATCGAGCAGCGTGCCGAGGCGGTCCGCCTCCATCCACAGCATCAGCCGTACAGCGGAGGTCGGCACGGCTTCGAAGTAGTTCGTGCGGTCGTACGAGGTCGTGCCGTTCACCGAGCCGCCAGCGGCTTGGGCGAGGCCGATGTGGTCGCCGGACTTCACGTGGGCAGAGCCCTGGAACATGAGATGTTCGAAGAGGTGCGCGAGGCCCGTCTTGTCAGGCGCCTCGTCGGCGGATCCCACGTCGTACCAGAGGTTCACCGCGACCACGGGCACGTTGTGGTCAGGGTTCACGACGACGCGAAGACCGTTGTCGAGACGCTTCTCGAACAGGGGGTAGGTGATCATTCGGGGGTCCATGATGCCGCCACCCTAGCCGGAGTGAATGTCACGTGCCTCTAGGTAGTAGCGCTTGTCATCCGCCTCACCGAGGGAGAACGTCTTCCGTGGGAGGGCTCCGTCGGCGACGATCGTCGCGAAGAAGGAATCCTTCGGAACGGCGGGCAGGAAGAGTCCGAGGTTGGAGGCGCGGCGCCCGATGTCGGCGGTGGCGTCCGTCCCGTGGATGTAGTCGACCTCGTGGCCCGCGGCGACCAGCGCGTCGATCACGGACTGCAGCGTTCCGGCGGGAATGCTGGCTTCCGGGGCAGTGAGCGTGTACGTGGCGTACCCGCTCTCGTCGCAGTAGCCGAACGTCTGTTCTGTGGCGCCGACGACCCTGTGCATGAGCTCTGCCGAGGAGGCAGCAGGCGAGACGCTGTACGTGCCGCAGTGGCGGGCCAGCTCGGCCTCGAACACGTCGCGTGGCGTGTCGAAGAGGACCCTGTGGATCGGCTCGAACTCGAGGCCGGGGTCGAAGATGTTCTCGAGCTCGACGAGCGCCCAGCGGGCCGGATGTGTCTCGCGTTCCGCCTCGCCGAGCGTCGGCTTCAGATCCTCCCAGCAGCTCTTGGCGGTGGCGAAGCTGTGGTTCCCGTCGCCCATGGCGAACAGGAGCGGGTCGGCGGGGTCGAGAACGTCGTACAGCGCGGCCAGGGCATCGGCGAACGCTGGGATCGCCTCGGCCGGTACGGCCCAGCCCGTGACGCGGCCGCCGTGCTGCATCAGCTCGACGTCGTACGTGGGGGTCAGGTGGTCGCTGGTCGCCGCGAGCGGCTCGATGACCGACCGGATGGCGTCGGAGATGAGCACCATGATGTGCGGCAGCTCAAGGGGGGCATTCTCGCGGATCCGCTTCCGGGGCGGGATCCGGTCGAGGATCGTGCCCTCGGTGGCACGGATCAGGGTGCGGTCGTCGGCGTTCCAGCTGTACCGCTCGAGGTCGAGCGCGACCATCACGCCCCAACGGACGACGCCGGTGGCCGTCTGGCGCCGTACGAGCAGCAACGTCGACTCGTACGTGTCGAGCAGTCCACGCGCGAGGTAGTCGCGCATCGCGGTGTTGATCGCGCCGATGCGTGCCTCAGGGTTCGGCTCTCCGAGGTAGACCTCCGGGTAGATCAGGCGCAGCGTGGACGGCGCGTCGCCCACGACCTCTTCGACCGAGGCCCAGTAGTCGGGCTGCGCCGTGTACTGGTCGCACGCCACCACCGCCCACCGCTGCAGGTCGACGTCCGGGCGGGGGAGCAGGATGTCAGCGAGACGTACGCCGATGCGCGCCAGTGTCTGCTCGTGGCTCATGGATCTCCTTCGCGGGTGCAGGCCAAAGCCTAGGGGCGAAGAAGGGATGAGCCACTCGCAGACTTCCCAGCGAGCCTCGGAACCTTAGCCGCCGAGGCCGTACGCGAGGTCCGGACGCTGGGCCTCGATCTGGATGAGCCGGTTGTACTTGGCGACGCGCTCGCCACGTGCCGGGGCGCCGGTCTTGATCTGGCCGCAACCCGTGGCGACCGCGAGGTCGGCGATGAACGTGTCGGGGGTCTCACCGGAGCGGTGCGAGACCATCTGTCCGTAGCCTGCCTCGTGGCAGATCCGCATCGCCTCGAGCGTCTCGGTGACGGTACCGATCTGGTTGACCTTGATGAGCGCGGCATTCGCGATGCCGTCGGCGATGGCGGCGGTGATGATCGCCGGGTTCGTGCAGAAGTTGTCGTCGCCGACCAGCTGGATCTTCCCGCCGAGCGTCGCCGTGAGCTGCTTCCACCCCTCGCTGTCGGCCTCGCCGAGGCCGTCCTCGATGCTCCAGATCGGGAACCGGTCGATCATCTCGGCGTAGCGGGCGATCATGTCGGCGCTCGACAGGTTCACGCCGTTGACCACGTACACGCCG
>PMLO01000209.1 GCA_003158895.1 Propionibacteriaceae bacterium | reverse complement strand
GCCGACGAGGTCTGGCTCAACCAGGCACCGTTCTCGTTCGACCTGTCGGTGATGGACCTGTACTGCGCGCTGACTACGGGCGCGACGCTGCACTCGATCGACTCCGCCACGGTGGCCAACGCCCGCCTCCTGCACGACGAGCTCGCCCAGAGCGACCTCTCCGTGTGGGTCAGCACGCCCTCGTTCGCGGATCTCTGCCTCGCGAACCCGGCCTTCACGGCCGACCTCCTCCCGAGGCTCGGCGCCTTCCTGTTCTGCGGCGAGACCCTGTCGCCGACGACGGCCGCGGCGCTCCAGAAGCGGTTCCCCGACGCCCGCGTCGTCAACACGTACGGTCCGACGGAGTCCACTGTGGCGGTCACCAGCGTGGTCATCGGGCCCGAGCACTTCGACGGAACTGCTCTCCCCGTTGGCCGTGCCAAGCCAGGCACAACGATCCTCATCCGCGACGAGACGAGAGCCGTGCTCCCAGCAGAGCAACCCGGCGAGATCGTCATCGCCGGCGACACGACCTCGATCGGCTACCTGCATCGCCCCGACCTCACCGAGGCGGCATTCACCTTCGTCGACGTGGATGGCGCGGCCACGCCCGCGTACAGCACCGGGGACCTCGGCCACCTCGATCCCGACGGGATGCTGCACTTCGACGGGCGGCTCGACTCCCAGATCAAGCTGCACGGCTACCGGATCGAGCTCGAGGACGTCGAGACGAACCTTCGACGGGTGACCGGCGTGCAGCAGGCAGCCGTCGTCGCGGTGACGGTCGAGGGCATCGTCACCCACCTCCACGGCTTCGTACAGCTCAACTACGTGCCCGACGGGGGCCCGCTGGCCACCGCGACGGTGCTCAAGCGCGACCTCCGCTCGTACGTGCCGGAGTACATGGTGCCGAAGCTGCTCACGGTCGTGGACCGGATCCCGATGACGGCCAACGGCAAGGCCGACCGGCGAGCACTTCTGTCGGGCAGCCGATGATCGACGCGTACGGGTCGCTGTACTGGTTCTACGTCCTCACGCTCATCAGCGTCCCGGCGGTCGTTCTCGGGCTGCTCGAGAAGCCGCTCCGCGCGTACTCGCGGATCGCCACGGTCGTCATGGTCGTGCTCATCGTCGGCTTCAGCACCGGGCAATGGTGGTGGCTGCTGGGCTTCCTGGCGTTCGAGCTGACTCTGGTCAAGGGCTGGCTGCGGTACCGGACCGGCCACGAGAACGTGAACCCGTGGGTCGCACGGGTGGCAGCCGCCGGTGCGACGTTGCCGCTCGTCGTGATCAAGGTCGGCAACCTGTTCCCCACGTTGAGCGTCGGCTTCCTCGGCATCTCGTACCTGTCGTTCCGCGTCATCCAGGTCGTCCTCGAGATCACCGACGGGCTGATCACGGTGCTGCCGCTGGCCGACCTCACGTTCTTCGTCCTGTTCTTCCCGACCCTCGCCAGCGGCCCGATCGACCGGTTGCGCCGCTTCCAGCAGGACGCGGACCGGACCTGGACGCGCGACGAGTACGTGTATCTGCTGGGTCGGGGACTGACCATGCTGCTGATGGGCGGGGTGTACAAGTTCGTCCTCGCCGCGTGGTTCACCACGCAGCTCGACTGGGCAGTCGGCTGGCCGGCGACCCTCGCGTACATGTACCTCTACACCGGGCGCCTGTTCTTCGACTTCGCCGGCTACTCGGCCATGGCGGTCGGCGCCTCGTACGTCTTCGGGATCCGGACCCCCCCGAACTTCCGGCTGCCGTTCGCCGCCGAGTCGATCAAGGACTTCTGGACCCGCTGGCACATCTCGTTGTCGTTCTGGTTCCGCGACTACCTGTACACGCGGCTCGCGATGTTCCTCATGCGGACGAAGGCGTTCAAGGGCCATCGCACCGCCGCCGGGCGCGTCGCGCTCGCGCTGAACATGGGCCTCATGGGTGCCTGGCACGGTTTCCAGCTGCACTACCTGCTGTACGGTCTGTACCACGGGCTGCTCCTGGTGGGCAACGACGTGTACGAGAAGAAGAGCAGGCTCTACTCGTACCGCCACCATCTCGCGTACCGGCTCGTCGCCATCGCGGTCACGTTCCAGCTCGTGGTCTTCGGATTCCTGCTCTTCTCGGGCCACATCCTGGCCATCTAGTGGGGCCACGGGCCACGGGGGGGATCCTCTTATCTTTTCTCCCGGTGAGCCCCGGTACAGTTCGGTCGGGATTTTCCTTCTGAGGAAAGAGGAGAGCATGGACGAGGCACAGGAGCAGGAGGTCCTGAGGCTTCTCATCGACGTGTGCGGCACGGACGCCATCGACTCCGAGCGTGACGTCGATCTCTTCGAGGCCGGGCTGCTCGACTCGCTCGGTGTGACCCAGCTTCTCGTGAGCTTCGAGGACGACCTCGGCATCAAGGTGCCGCCGACGGCTGTCGAGCGCGACGAGATCTCGACGGTCAACAGGATCCTCACGTTCGTGGCGGAGCGCCTCTGATGCGACGTGTCGTCGCCCTGCTCGCGGGCGCTGTACTGGCTATGGGACTGTTCCTCAGCCCCGTCGCCGACACGGCGGTCCGCGCGCTGACGACCGTGAAGAACCCTCAGCAGCGCAGCGTCAGGGTGCTCAACTACGAGAGCCCGGGGCATCGCGAGGACACTGTCCGCCTGTACAAGCAGGCGATCGCCGGCGAGCCGGATGGCGTGACGAACCTGTACCTCATGGGTAGCTCCGAGCTCGGTGTGCCCGTCGACCAGAACCCCAACGTGTGGCTGCCGACGACCGCGTCGGACTTCGACCTGTACCAGTCGGGGCGCGGAAACCAGCAGTCCCTGTACCACGCGATCGAGCTCGCCGCCGTCGGGCCGAGCATCGCCAACAAGAAGGTCGCCCTCATCCTCTCGCCGCAGTGGTTCGTATCAGGGGGCGTCAAAGCCAGTCAGTTCCAGTCGGTGTTCTCGCACGCGGCCTGGGACGCGATGCTGGCCAACCCCCATCTGTCGCCCAGCACTCGGCAGCGGCTCATCGCCCGAGTCGGGTCGCTGATGCCGCAGCTCTGTACGTTCGGGGCGAGCTGCGCCACGACCACCGCCAGCGAGGTGCAAGAGGTCATCGACGCCCCGTACAACGTGTTCACATCTCGAGTCAACGCGTTGCGCGACACGTACAAGGGGGTCGACTACCGCAAGGCCGTCACGTACACGGGGGCCTGGCATCAGGGCAGGCAGTCGATGGCGACCGTCGACTGGGCGGCCGAGGATGCGAAGGCCACGGCGACCGGGCAGTTGAAGGTCGGCAAGAACCCGTACAACATGGAGAACGCGTACTACACCAAGCGGATCGTGCCGCAGCTCGACAAGCTCAAGGGTCAGCAGACCGGCGTGACGTACACGTCGTCGGTCGAGTACGACGACCTCCAGCTGTTCCTCGACGTCGCCCATGACCTCGGCATCGATGTGATGCTGATCTCCCTGCCCGTCAACGGAGTCTGGAGCGACTTCACCGGCCTCCCGAAGGCCGAGCGCAACGGGTTCGCGGCGAAGGTCCGCACCATGGCAGCGGCCAATGGGGCCCAGCTGACCGATCTCACCTCGAAGTCGTACGAGCCGTACTACTTCTTCGACACGCTCCACCTCGGCTGGAGGGGGTGGTTGGATGTCACCCGTGCCTGCTGGGAGTTCGCCCGTCCCTGAGCACTCGATCGTGACTACGTGGCTGAGCGCCGCGCTGGATCGCATCCAGGCCGCCGGCAACCAGCCGATGGTCAACCCGGCGAGAAGCCCGTGGACGCCCCCCGCATCGCGGCCGCATCCCGTCCTCTGGTTCCTCATCGCCTTCGTCGCGATGACCGCGCTGTTCCTCTACTGGTTCTTCGTCGCCGACGGCTCCGGTGGCTTCATCTACGCGGGCTTCTAGCTCCCAACCCCCTTCAGCCTCGCTGAGGATGGGAACCCCGATCCGAAGCGTGCGAGTCAGAGCGGCTGGAGGCCCACGGTGCCGACGAGGCTGGCGCGGTACGCGTCCTGCGTGACGCGGCCGAGCTCGGCGTAGGCCTCGACGAGGCGCTGCTGCACGTGGAGGCGCTCGACGGGATCGGCATTCGCGTCCTCGGACTGGAACAGCTCGAGCCGTCCGGCAGCCGCCTCGTAGTGGCGGATGTCGGCCTTCTGCTTGGCCGCCAGCCGCGCCGCGTACCAGTCGCTGGCGAGGACGTTGTCCCGCGTGAACAGCTCCCGCAGCTCGGGCGAGCGCAGCGTCCACCCCTCGCTGGAGTGGCCCAAGGCCATGTACTGCAACAGCGCTCGCAGGGGAGGGACCGCCATCGCGATGGTGTCGTCGTCGATGTACGACTGCGCCACACGGCGGTGGGTCTCGACGATCACCTCGACGGAGTCCGCGTACACGTCGGCGTCCTGCAGCTCAGGCTTGAGCATCTCGGGCGTGAAGACGGTCCCTGGGTGGAGGAAGATCCGGCCGAAGAACGCGGTCACGAAGCGCTGGTTGATCCGGTACCCGAGGCGGCTCGCCTCGATGGTCTTCCCGTCGCGCTCGACGTCCGGGATCGGGTCCAGGTACCCGTTCTCCACCAGCCACGCCGCGTCACGCTCGGCGGGGGACATGCGACTGAACACCTCAGGCACGAGCAGGCTGAAGTCGTGGTCGACCCGTACCTTCGGTCCGATGTAGCCGGCCGAGGAGATCCAGCCGTCGTAGCCGGTCAGCGCGTAGCTGAGGAACGCCGCATTGAGGTCGATGATGCTCGGCAGCATGTTGAACGGACCCTTGGTGAGCGCGCCTTCCGAGCCGGCCCCGGTCGTCGACGGCGACTTGCCGGTCATCGAGCTGATGAACTCGCAGAACAGCTCCGGCAGCTCCATGTGGTGGAGTGGGTTGTACGAGCAGAGCGCGGGCGCGTCAGCCTCGGGCGGGTTGTTGCGCCGCCCGGCAGCGACGATGTCGACCGGCAGGGGCGCGAACTCGGACAGCGGCCGATGGTGCAGCAGATGGTCGGCGATGTCGGCCATCGCGGTCGCGACCGGGTTGGACCGATCTGGACGCAGCTGCAGGTAGCGCGGGTTCTTGCTCGGCTTCCCAGCCACGATGCGGGGATTGGCTGAGCTGACGACGTACGCGGGACCGTCCGTGCTGGTGGCGAAGTCGCTCAGCAGCTTCTTCATCGGGTCGGTGAACTGGCTGAACCCGACGGCGTCCTGCTCCATCGCGGCCGCGTCCGACCTGGTCAGCGGCTGGAAGTTCGACAGGAACGTGTCTCCGCCGGCGATGTCCCGCTCAGCCTGCTTGTCGTACCCGCGATGGATCGCGTCATCGGGGCGCTGGAACAGCAGCTCCTCGCAGTTCTTCACGTACTTGCGGGACACCGTTGTGCGGGTGCGCGCGTCGGCGCGCGCCTCCTTGAGACCGCGACGCTTGCTGAAGTCGAGCGGAGCCTCGGTGGCCGCCAGTACGGTGCTGGCCGTGATGTCGTCCTCGGTCTGCACCTTCACCGCGGGGCTGAAGTCGGGGCGCAGGCTGAACAGGCGCCATGAGCCGTCCTCCTCGAAGCCGACGCGGAGCATGTTGACGACGACCTTGTCGCCGTCGAGGCGCACCATGTTGCCGAGGCGGCCGTTGATGATGCTTACGGAGAAGTGGCTGCGCCAGTCGTCGCCCCACTCCGGCCGGTAGTAGCGCTTGACGAGGTAGAGCAGCTCTTTGATGTGTGCCGGGATCGCCGCAATCTTGGCGTTGTACTGCTCGGTGTAGTCGTCGCTCTGGGTCATGAGCTTGATGACGCTGCCGAGGCTGCGCTCGTCCGACAGCAGCGGCCGGTGGTCGATGTCCGAGCTCGGGTCGGCGTGCCGGTCGGCGAAGTCCGTGGCGATGAGGTCGGCCACCGTCTCGATGTCGGTGTCGAAGTTTGCCGTCCAGGCGTTGGCGAAGACGAACGCGTCGAGCAGCGACTTGCTGATCTCGCTCTTGCCACCGCCCGAGACCGTTGCCGGCTTGTGGCACTGGGTGGCGATCGGGGAGATACCGAGAAGGTGCCACTGGGTCTTGTCTGCCTCGCGCGGCTTCGAGTTCACGCGGTAGCCGTTGGGCGACATGTAGACGTGACCCGCGATCAGCGGGATCTGGTACTTCCCACCCGTCTTGCCTGTCCAGCTCAGGGTCTGGGTGCGCAGGCTGTAGCTGGTGAAGGCCGGTACGAGGGTCAGGTTGGGCAGCACGGTGTCGATGGCGTGGCCCTCCGGCTGAAGCAGGAAGCGGCCAGGGTTCGTCGAGAGGACCTCGGAGATCGTGTACTCAGCAGGTGTGTACGTGTCGGTGAACTCCTGCCCCAGGTTGTACGCGGGGTAGCAGATCGCGCCGCCGGAGTGCTCCTCCTCGGAGATGCCGAACAGGTTGGCCGCGTAGCTGATCTGGGTCTTCACCTCCTTCTTGCAGTAGCCGAAGTAGTTGTCCGCGATGATGGACACGACCACGCCGCGCTCGTCGCGGGCACAGGCCTTGAACGCGTGGCCGCCGTTGTACGGCTCGTCCGGCGTGGTCCAGCACATGCCGTCCCGCTTCTGCCGCTCGGTCGCCGTGTCGACGTGCGGCAGCCCGAGTTCCTTCTTCGTGAGCGTGATGAGGTGTGGCGCGAGGATGATGCAACCTGTGTGGCCGGTCCAGGTCTTGGGATCGAGGGACGCATCGTTCTCCGGCAGGTACGGGTCACCGGCATTGCCGAAGATGCCCTCGAGGAAGTCGAGGTTCGAGACAAGACCACCCGGCACGATGACACGGGTCTCCATCGTGCGGTCGCTCGGGTAGTCAGGTGTCGCTGGCACGACCAAAGGCCGCAGCAGCATCGACACCCAGGTACGTGCGGGCTCGGGGAACGTCGAGGTCCACGGCAGGACGAGCGCGTCGGCGGGCGGCTGCAGCGCCGCCTCCAGCAGCTTCGCGAAGGTGGCTTTCGGTACGGCGAGCTTGTCGTCCTGGATGGGCAGGCCGCCCTCGGCGATATGGAACACGCCGGCAGTCGTGCGGCGGTCGCTCGCCGGGTTGTGGAGCACACCGTTGGCCAGCCGGTAGCTCGACACCAGGCTCGAGGAGAATTCGTCGGAGTCGCGCGGCAGGCTCAGCTGGCGCACGAGCCCCGGCTGGTCGAGGACGAGGGTTCGCCGCGGGAGCTTGGGCTGTACAGGGGCATCCGAGAGGTACGAGTCAAGGAACCGCTGGATCCGGCGGTCCGCCGGGCACGGCCGGTCGGCGAGCCGGCGGCTCTGCTCCCGGTTCCTGGCAAGGATCGGGGACACGAGCCTGAACGCATCGTCCGCTTCAGCTCCGGCAGGCAACGGCAGCCCCTGCAGCGCAAGTCGAAGGATCAGAGCCTCAGTCAAGTTCCCGGCAGCCATACT
>PMLO01000033.1 GCA_003158895.1 Propionibacteriaceae bacterium | reverse complement strand
TCACTCTGTCGGACCTGAAGAGGTGGCCGCGGACGCGCCCGTTCGGCGGATCGAGCTGGTTCCAGATGATCCCGGGACTGAACCAGTACTGGCACCCGTGGCTGTTGGGCGGACGGGCCGTTGGTACAGCCACCATCGGCCGCGAAACCTGGCAGCTCAATGACGCCCAGGTGTATGCCGAGAAGAACTGGGGATCCGACGGGTTCCCCACGGCGTGGTGGTGGGGCCAGGCGCAAGGCTTCGCGGAAAAGGACGCGTGCGTTGCGTTCGCAGGCGGCGAGGTGTCGGCCGGCCCTCTCCGCACCACGGTCACTGCCCTGGTGGTCCGACTGCCCGATGGGACCCTGCTGCGCCTCGGGAACCCCGGAACCTCTCCGGTGCGGGCGATGATCACCGACAGCAGCTGGGCGCTCACCGGCCGCAGTCGCTTGTGGCAGGTGGAGCTGGAGGGGGACGCGCACCTGGCCGACGCGCTCGTCCTACCGGTGCCCTTGGTGGAAGAGCGACGGGCCGCCCCGGGCGCCCTGGAACACCTGGGCGCCACTATGAACGTCCGGGTACGCAACCACGGACGACTGGTCTGGGAGGGGACGAGCCGCCTCGCCGGCCTCGAGCACGGAGGGCTGCAGCGGGCCGCCGCCGAGGCACACCGACGAGAGCCCTGAACCCGCCTACGGCTGTGACGACAGTGGCCGAGCCACTACTGGGCTAGCGTCGGGCGCATGGAAACGCGCGCCTCGGGCGAGACGAAAGCCACGGCCAGCGCCGCGTCCCTGATTCAGAAGGCGGCCCGGGTGGCTGTGGAGGAAGTGCAGTCCAGCCTTGGCACACCCAACTCCGGCCTGACCAGCCACGAAGCCGCTGAGCGCCTGACCCGCGATGGCGTCAACGCCGTGCCCGCCCACCGGGCATCTGCCGCCCACGTGCTGTGGGGACAGGTCAAGAGTCCCCTGCTGATGCTGCTCGCTGTGGCTGCGGTCTTGTCGATGGCCACAGGGGATGTCGCGGACGCGACCATCATCCTGGTCATCCTGAGCGTGAGCATCAGCTTGGGGTTCTGGAACGAGTACAAGGCCCAACGCACAGCGGATTCGCTCCAGGACAGGATCACTCACAGCACCGTTGTCGTCCGCGACGGTGTCCAGAAGGAGATCGAGGTCTCCCACGTCGTCCGCGGCGACATCGTACGGATCAGTCTCGGACACGTCGTCCCAGCCGACCTCAGGCTGATCCAGGCCACGAACCTGTCCTGCGATGAGTCCGCCATCACGGGTGAGTCGCAGGCGGCGAACAAGGACACGGTGGCTGTCAGCGGCGAGCCCGGGTTGGGAGACCTGGCCTGTTGCGCGCTGATGGGCACCGTGGTCCAGTCCGGGTCGGGAACCGGAGTCGCCGTGGCCACAGGCGCGGATGCCGTCTTCGGACGCATCGCGGCGTCGCTCAACGAAGCGCCCCCAGTGACAAGTTTCCAGAAGGGACTGGCCAAGTTCTCGCAGTTCCTGATGTGGGTCGCGATCGCCTTGGCGGTGTTCATCTTCGCCGCCAACACCGTTCAGCATCGGCCCCTCCTGACCGGACTGATGTTCGCCCTCGCCATCGCGGTGGGCATCACCCCCCAGCTGCTCCCCGCCGTGGTCAACACCAGCCTGGCCGCAGGGGCTCGCCTCCTGTCCAAGCAGCATGTGCTGGTCAAACGCCTGGTCTGCATCGAGGACCTCGGCAACATCGATGTCNNGCGGTGCCGGCGCACGGATACACCGAATCCAGCGTCGCCCAACTGGGACTGCTCAGCTGTGAGACCGACTTCGCCGCCCCCGGAGCGACCAACGTGGGACAGGATCCCCTCGACCAGGCCCTCGCCGAGGCGACGCTCGGCCACACCGACCTGAGTGGCCATGCTCGACTCGACCTTCGACCCTTCGACCACGACTCCCGTACGAGCGCCGTCTTGATCCAGTCCGACCAGGACGGACGCCAAGAGGTGGTCAAGGGGGCCCCGGAGTCGGTGCTTGCACTGTGTCCCACTGTCGACCCGGCCGATTCCCAGGCCGTCGAACGACTCTTCGACCAGGGAGCGCGCGTCGTGGCCGTCGCGATCAAAGCGCTCCCGACCGCGACCAAGCTCCCGTCGACCGACGGACCCGGCTTCACCCTGGCCGGCTACCTCAGCTTCAGCGACGAACCAAAGCAGGATGCCAAGCAGTCGATCGATCGGCTCAACGCTCTGAACGTCGCGGTGAAGGTCGCCACCGGGGACAACCAACGGGTCGCCGAGAAGGTCTGCCGCGACCTGGGCCTGGACCCGGGCGAGACGCTGACCGGAGAAGCCGTCGCGACCCTCAGCGACATCGATCTGTACGAGGCCGTCCAGCGGACCTCTCTCCTGGCGCGGGTCTCCCCCGACCAGAAGGCTCGGATCATCCGCGTGCTGCGGCAGCACCATTCGGTCGCCTTCCTCGGTGACGGCGTCAACGACGCCCCTGCCCTCCACGCAGCCGACGTCGGCATCAGCGTGCACAGCGCCGTCGACGTGGCCAAGGACGCCGCCGACGTCGTGCTGTTGGACAAGGACCTCGGTGTCATCGCAGAGGCGGTCGTCGACGGCCGCAAGGTCTTCACGAACACCATCAAGTACGTCCAGATGGGCACCTCCAGCAACTTCGGGAACATGTTCTCGGCAGCGCTCGCCTCAGTCTTCCTGCCATTCCTTCCCATGACTCCCAGCCAGATCCTGCTCAACAACCTGCTGTACGACACCAGCCAGCTCGCCATCCCCACCGACAGCGTCGACGACGAGCAGCTCCGCAAGCCGTCGCACTGGGACATCGGCAGCATCCGACGCTTCATGCTCATCTTCGGCCCGATCAGCTCGCTGTTCGACTTCCTCACGTTCGCGCTGATGCTGTGGTTGCTGCGGGCCCCGATCCCAGAGTTCCAGGCCGGCTGGTTCGTCGAGTCCCTCGCCACCCAGACCCTCATCGTCTTCGCGATCCGAACCCGACGCGTCCCGTTCTGGAAGAGCCGTTCTGGATCGCTGCTCCGCGCCACCGTTCTGGGGATCGTCGCTGTGGGGGTGATCCTCCCGTACAGCCCTCTCGCCCCTCTGATCGGCTTCCGACCCCTGCCGGTCACATTCCTGCTCGCACTGGTCGGCGTGGTGCTGGTCTATCTCGCGGTGATCGAGGTCGCAAAGCTCGCCTACTACCGGATCGGGCAGCATCCAGCTCCAGTGCCCTCGCTTGCCCCGACGGCGCCCAAGGCGCGGCTCTCCTCCGAGGAACGCAGGCACCGCCACGCGCGGCGCACAGCGAGCCGCTTCCGCGCCACGTGAGCGTATGCAACTCGCCACGTGAGCGTATGCAGCAGAGGCCAAGGCTGCGGGACTCGACGTCGCTACTCGTAGTCGTACAACGAATGCGACCCTACGAGCCGTCTCGGCTGGCGAGCTCTCCGACAGGGACGGCCTCCGTCAGGGTGTTTCCGGCGGTTGGCAGGGGGCAGACCCACGCGTCGTCGTACGCGCACGAAGGTTGGTAGGAGAAGTTGAGGTCGACGACGAGCGCCCCCTGGTGCCCGCCAAGATCTGCGCCCTTGGCGGTGTCGAGAGCGTACCGACCGCCGCCGTACGACGCCTTCCCGCTCGTGGCGTCCTTCACCGGAAGGAAGACCCCTCCCCCGTACACGGCCGCCCACCACACGTCCAGCTCGCCGAGCCCCGGCAACGTCACACGACCCACGAGCTCGAACGGAACGACCCCATCGGTGGCTGTGGGCACTTCCTGGCGCAGGTCGGCAACGGTCCGGTCCACCTCGACGACGAACCTGTAGTCACCGTCGTACGGCGCCACGACCGCACCGGCGTACACCGCGCGCTCGCGCTCCGGAACCGGAGAGGCAGGGTGCCGTCGCAGGAGGGCGTCCCGGCCCTCAACCCACACGGTGTGGGCGACTCGCGGGTCCTGCTCCTGACGGACCACCCGGTACAGAGAGGCCACGCGCCGTCGCCAGTCGAGCACCTGCCATCGCGCATCCATCACCCTCTGATAACCCCGTGGTCCCCTCGGCGATTCCCCGCCTGGCTCGGCCAGGCCAGTGGTGATGGGGTCCCCGGAGAGCCCTGCGCGAGACCGGTCAGCCGAGCGAGTGGCCGACGAGACGCCCGATCCAGTATGTGACGCCCATCGCGAGCAGGCCGCCGGCGACGTTGCGGAAGATCGAGCGCGTGTGTGACGTCCCGCCGGCCCTCGCGCTGAGGTAACCGGTGAGGACGAGCGCTGCGGCCACCGCGACGACGGTGATGAGCACCTTGAGGCTGGTGGGGGCGAGCATGATCGCGAGCAGCGGAAGGACCGACCCGATCGTGAACGAGACCGCCGAGGATGCCGCGGCGATCCAGGGACTCGTGAGGTTCTCGGGGTCGATGCCCAGCTCCGTCTCGGCGTGGGCTGCAAGGGCGTCGTGAGCGTGCAGCTGGGTCGCAACCTGGAGCGCGAGGTCGGCGTCGAGCCCCTTGGCCTCGTACAGTCCAGCCAGCTCCGCGAGTTCTTCCTCGGGCATCTCGGCGAGCTCGCGACGCTCCTTGTCCAGAAGGGCCTTCTCGGTGTCGCGCTGGGCGCTCACCGACACGTACTCGCCGACCGCCATCGACAGCGCACCCGCGGTGAGACCGGCGATGCCGGCGGTGAGGATGGCGAACGGTACGAGGGTTGCTCCGGCGACGCCGATCACGATGCCGGCGGTGGAGACGATGCCGTCGTTAGCGCCCAGCACCGCGGCACGAAGGCTGTTGAGCCTGGCCGCGTGCGAGCCGCCCTGCGACTCTGCGGCTTGGTAGGCCGACGGGTCGCCGCCGGCGAGATCCTCGCTGTCTGCCACAGCATGCTCCTCAGATTCTGATACCGACTCGTGCCCAGCGCCCCAATACTCCTGCGGGGCCTGGGACAACCAGCCTAGAGGTCAACCCGGGCGCCGATCACGATCGTCCGGTCCGGAGGGAGGTGAAGGTCTTCAGTACGGTTGGCAGTGGCGTGCGCCATCCAGACGAACAGACGCTTCCGCCACTCCCTCATGCCCTCGCTGCCGGACGCATGGACGTCCAGCAACGACAAGAAGTAGTGCGCCTCCTCGGGATCGACGTCCAGCTCCGGGGTCTTGCCGATCGCGAGGGCGAGTCCCTTCGGCACGTCCTGGCTGTCGGCGAAACCGACGCGGACACAGACGTGGACGATGCCGTCGTCGGCGTACCCGAGGTCGTGGACACTGACTCGGTCGACGTGGCGGATGTGCGGGACGTTCTCGGCGAGGATCTGGACGATGACCACGTGCTCGTGGAGGACCTTGTTGAAGTCGACGTTGGTGCGCAAGGCGAGCGGGGCGCTCGTACGGTTCGGGTGAGGAACCACAGCCAGTCCTGGCACCCGGGTGATGCCGGCGTCGCGCACGTACTCGACGAAGTCCGTCAGCGGACCCTCGATCTCGGTGCGCCGTTGCTGAAGAACGACCAGCCCATCGCGCCAGGTGATCATCAACGTGACCATCACGGCCGCGATCAGCAGCGGCAGCCAACCACCACTGAGGATCTTGATCAGGTTCGCCCCGAGGAAGGCGACCTCCACCCCCAGGATGACCGCGCCCACTGCGATGACTCGCAGCCAGGACCAGTGCCACACCTCCTTGGCAAGCAGGAGGTACAGCAGGCTGGTGAGAATCAGTGTCCCGGTCACCGCGAGCCCGTACGCGGTCGCGAGACGCGTCGAGCTCTGGAAGACCGCGATCAGGAGCAGAACCCCACTGAACAGAATCCAGTTGACGGCCGGAAGGTAGATCTGGCCGCCCGCCTCGCGTGACGTATGACGGATCCGGAGCCTCGGCATGACACCGAGGAGCATCGCCTGCTGGGATGCGGAGTACGTCCCGGAGATCACCGCCTGGGACGCGATCACGGTCGCCAGGGTGGCAAGGATCACCAGCGGCAAGGTGGCCCACGCCGGGGCGAGATGGAAGAACGGGTTGTCGATGGTGGTCGGGTCATGGAGGATCAGTGCGCCCTGGCCGATGTAGTTGATCGCGAGGCACGGGAACACCAGGGCGAACCAGGCGGTACGGATGGGTCCGGCGCCGAAATGCCCCATGTCCGCGTACAGGGCTTCGGCCCCGGTGACGGTCAGCACCACCGCGCCGAGCGCGACGAAAGCCACCAGCGGATGCTCCACCAGGAACGCGATCGCGTACGTCGGTGACAGGGCGGCAAGGATCCCAGGATTCTGGATGATGTGCGGCAACCCCAGGATTGCCAGCAGCACGAACCACACTGCCATCACGGGGCCGAACGCCTGCCCCACGCGGTGAGTGCCGAACCGCTGGATCGCGAAGAGGATCCCGAGGATCACCACCGACACCGGCAGTACGAACACGCTCAGGGCCGGGTCGAAGACCACCCGCCCCTCCACCGCCGACATCACGGAGATCGCCGGGGTG
>PMLO01000058.1 GCA_003158895.1 Propionibacteriaceae bacterium | reverse complement strand
GCTGTGTCTGACCACCCTAGGATCTGGACCGAGGAGAAGCCGTGACGAACCAACCGGACGAGTCGCACCCCCTGCGCGATCGCGTAGACGACGCCATTTCGTGGTTCACCCACACCGATGAGCCGCCCGAGCCTGCCGCGACGCCGGTCGCCGAGGAGCGCGCACCCATGGCGAACGAGGACGCGCCGGTGGTCGAGGAGGGCACGCACGCTGCCGAGCCCGTGACGGGCGTAGTCCCCGACGCGGAGGCGCTGGACACACCACTGGACACCCCCGTCGCAGCCAAGCTCCCGGGGAACGAGGCCGCTCCCGTCGATGTGTCGTCCCATTACGGTGCCGGGGACCCCTTCGCCGCCGCAGGTCAGCCCGAAGCCACCGAGGTTCCTGCGGTCGAGCCCGTTGCGGCCGAGGTTGCTCCAGCCGAGCCCGCTGCGACCGAGGTCCTGCCTGCGGTTGAGCCCGCTGCAGCCGAGGTTCCTGCGACCGAGCCGGCCCTCGACGCGGCGGAGGTCGCTCCCGAGCGCGTCTACGAGGCGGACGAGTTCAGCGCTCACCCCGTGGTACCCGCTCCCAGCGAGCCCGCTCCGACGACGGTGGCCACCGAACGCGTCAGCGAGGCTGACGACTTCATGCCCTCCCACGCTGCGGCCGAGCCCGTGGTCGTCGACGCGGAGCCGGTAGCGCCAGTGCTGGTCGAGACCGAGCCGGTCGCCGACCAGGTCGAGTCGAGCTCGGTCGACGAGCCGACCCGCATCCATCCGATCGAGCCTCCCTCCTCTTGGGCTGAGGTCCATCCGGAGGCGAAGGGGATTCCCCAGGATGCGGTCGACTCAGAGGCCGCGACGACCGGTTCGCAGCGTTCGCTGTTCCGCGACGAGGCTCCCACGGTGGCACTGCCGTTCGGCGCGGCCGCTGTGGCCGGAGCCGCTCCGGCGGTGGAGCAGACAGCTGTCCTCGACGCGCAAGAGGCGGCACGCGTACGTCGCGAGGAGCGCGCAGCCCGCGACCGCCAGCTCGGCAAGGTGATCGCCGCTCCCGACGACTCT
The DNA here is from genome assembly GCA_003158895.1 of Propionibacteriaceae bacterium. GTDB lineage: Bacteria > Actinomycetota > Actinomycetes > Propionibacteriales > Propionibacteriaceae > Fen-668. The sequence goes on along the minus strand of PMLO01000058.1, from coordinate 48,818 downwards.
GACGAGCCGCTGGTCTCCAAGTTCGCCTCGCCCAGCACGTACAAGGCGCTCCCTTCGTTCGGCCTCCTGTTGTTCCGCCTGGTCATCGCCGCGGTGATCGGCATTCGGGCCTGGCAGCACATCACGCACCTCACCGCGACCCGCGACATGTGGGCGGCGACCATCGTGCCGAGCCCCGGGATCATCGCCTGGACGCAGATCGGGCTGGAGATCGCGATCGCGGTCATGCTGGTCATCGGTCTCGGCACGCGCATCGCCGGATTGGCGCTCCTGGTCCTGTCGATCGCCCTGCTCGTGTTCGTGCAGTGGGGTGTCGTCAGCCCGTTCCAGCCGGGCGCAGCCGACTTCATCGGAGTCGTCGACGTGCTCCTCACCGGCGCCGGCATCCTGTTCGCCACCGTCGGTGGCGGTCGTGTCGCCTTCGACGGCGCCATCCACACCGGCCGCCTCCGCCGCAAGAACGACAAGCTCTACTCCTGACCGGCGATGCGGTAGCCCTGCTGCTCGGAGATGGCACTGGTCGGGCATCTGAGCATCGGTCCGTTGCGCCCCAGTCTCACATCGGGGCACCGGCTCGAGGTGGTGGCTGACATCAACTCGGGTCGGGGGGTACGTCGAGGTCTTTCGGGCGGAAGGCGTGAGAACCTCCATCATCGGAAGACATCGACCCTCACCCCCGCACCGACGCGCCGCCCACCCTGGACAGACTCACCAGACCACCACTAAACCCTCGTATCAGTCTGGAATCTGAGTCCAAGAGAAGTCATCGAGCAGGTGCTGTTGGTGGAGCAGTTCGCTCTCGACGCGGTCCCAGGTCCAGATTCTGTCCAACGGCACTCCATCGGGGACGGCACTGATCGCTCCACGACGGACCCAAAATCCATTGACGCGCTTACGGTCACACCCGACGAACACAAGGCCTCGACGCCGGGCGAGTGCATCGAACCCACGAACCGACGCGCCTACATAGCCGGACTGTCGCAGTAACGGTGTAAGTGGCTCTACCGCCCGGTTGGGCAGGAAGGGTCGTGACGACCAAGACACTGGATGTTGTGGAGCCATGTGATGAGGAGCCGTTCGGCCGGGCACCTGAGGTGCTGGACGAGTCGTTGCTCGAGACGAAGTTGAGCCCGGACGAGGTGGCACTGGTCGCTGGCCTGGTCCGTAAGGCCAGGGACTAGGCTTCCCGGCCGAGTATGCTGAGCGCGTCGCGGGACAGTAAGCAAGTCAAAAGATGGAGCCAGATGGGTGTCGACGCAGTGGGGCCCGAGCTTGAGCCCTCAGTTCAGCCGACCACCACCCACCGCTCTGGTCCACCGGCACCCTTGGCCGGTCGGACGTCCGTACGCGCGGCGCGTTGGCGCGCCGCGCGAACCGAAGGACTCGCGGCGCTCGCCAGCGCCGTGGCTGCCGGTGGCATTGCTGCCGTCACGATGCAGCTGTGGTCGGCACACCTGAACATACCCCTGATGGGTACCGGCGGCGACATCGCGCTCAACCTCATGAGCCTACGCAACATGCAGTCCACGGGCTGGCTGACACACACACCTCTGCTCGGCGCGCCGTTCGGCCAAGACCTCTCTCCCTGGCCGTCCGCCGTCGGCGACACGTGGCACCTGCTCACTCTGAAGCTGCTGTCGCTCCTCCTCTCACCTGCCGGGGCGCTCAACGTGTTCTACGTCATGACTTTCCCTGCCATCGCAGCGGTTGCGTACCTCTGCCTGCGCGGACTAGGTGTGTCACGCATTTTCAGTGTGCCGCTCGGCGCTGCCTACGCACTCCTCCCCTACCACTTCTTGCGCAACGAGTCCCACCTGCTTCTCTCCGAGTACTCCGTCGTCCCTCTCGCGTGTCTGGTCGCTTTCTGGATCTACAACGGGGACGTCGATCTTGCGCAGCGACCACGTCGCTACTCCTGGCGAGAGTGGTGCACGGTCGCGGCGTCCATCGCGCTGCTGGGAACAGGGCTGTACTACGCCGTCTTCGCACTCGTCCTCATTCTCGCAGCGGCCATCCTCCGTTTGATCGCCACAAAATCGCTGCGACCACTCCTGACCGCCACTACCGTGAGCGTGGTGGTTGGCATCGGCCTCGCCGTGTCTGCCTTACCGACGCTCCTCTTCCGGGGTACTCCGAGCGCCGCCGATGCGATCACTGGTCGCTCGTACGCACAAAGCGAGTTCTTCAGTCTGAAGATTGTCAACCTCTTGCTGCCCCCCTCGTACCACCGTCTGCCGTGGCTAGCGAACCTGACCTCGGTCACCAACGACTCCTTGATTGGCGGCGAGCGCACGGAGTCACTCGGAATGCTCGGCGTGGCAGGCCTCGTCCTGATCACCGTGGCGCTGCTGCTGCCGTCTGTGGCCAACTCCGCAAGCCCGGGCCGACGTCTACGCATGTTCGCTGTCTTCGCCCTGACCGCCGTGCTCTGCGGGACAGTTGCCGGGCTCAATGGCGTCCTCGCGGTCTTCGGCCTCTCCCAGTTGCGTGCCTGGGACCGGATCTCGGTCTACGTCGCGTTCTTCGCACTTGCAGGTCTCGGGGTCGGGCTTGGCGAGGCGTTGCGCAGGGCACGCGTCCGGTGGCGATGGAGCCGCCGACCAGCTGCCGCGGTCGCGGCGTCACTGCTCGTTCTCGCGGTTGCCACCTACGACCAGACCAGCCCGGCCCTCACCCCAAACGAGGCTGTCATCACGACCACCTGGATCGCAGATCAGGCGTACTTCCACCACGCGCAAGAGGTGTTCGGGGCGGGGGCCGCTGTCTTCCAGCTTCCGTACATCGCCTTCCCGGAGGGAGGGACTGTCGGGTCCATCCCGTATAACGCCCTTCTGCTGGGGTACGTGCACTCCGACTTAGCCTGGAGTTTCGGCGGGATCAAGGGCCAGGAGAGCTACTGGCAGCCTCTAGCGCTGCAAGCGGGCATCACCGCGGCGATACCGAAGCTCATTGTTGCCGGGTTCGACGCGCTCTACGTGAATCGACTCGGCTACGGAGACGGTGGTGCGGCAGTCGAGGCGGAAATCATCGCAACCATCGGCGCCCAGACACCACTCGTCAGCCCGGACGGGACTATCGCAATATACGACCTCCGCCCCTATGCGGCCGCATTGCGACAGAGCGGCGCGAAACTCCCGTCACTTGACTCGGTTCTGCGACCCGCGCGTCTCGAGTTTGGCGATGGCTTTTACGACACCGAATCAGCCGACGGAAAGACCTGGCGCTGGGCTCAGGCGAGCGCGCGCGCGACCTTGTTCAACCCAACCAACCACGATGTGACGGTCCTCATTCAGGGGTCGATCAACGTGCACACGCCGGACGCGGCTGCCACACTCACCATTGGTGCCGACGTGCGGCAATTGCACGTCACCGACCACCATGCGGAGATTCTGCAGCGCGTGACAATTCCGAGCGGAGCAACGTCACTCGTCCTCTGGACGAATTCGGCACCGACGACGGGTGCCGGTGAGACCCGCGACCTTCGCCAGCAGGTCGTGGATCTCTCTGTCACCCAGGCCGGGTGACCGGCAGCGACGTTCTTTCTCATGGTGCTGCACGCTCAGGCAATTCGACCCGGAAGCCACGGATGAATGCGCGAGGGGCAGGGCCTAGCACAGCGTGTCTGCGCGTCGTCGTCCTGTCCCGCAGAACGCAACAACGGCCACGCCAGACGACGCCACCGGATTCTGTCAGCAGGACTCTTCCATTCCCGCCTGTGGAATGTAGAGACCAAACGCGGTCAGGCGATCAGAGCCCAGATGGCCCACCGATGCCCACACTCTGCCGCCGACCAAACCGGCCCCGGAGCCCTGCGTCGGCGTCTCGAATGTCACGAACCGGAAAGTTCAACTCTTGCGGCGGGCCTCGTGGTGCGACCCCCGCGGCACCGCCACCAAGAGTTCCTCGTGTTCTGCCGTCAGGTCGCCCGCGCCTACCCGGGCGTCGATCTGCACCTGGTGATGGACAACTACGCCGCCCACATGCACCCAGCCGTGAAGGAGTGGCTCGCCGCGAACCCGCGGATCCACGTCCACTAACCTCGATCTTTCGTGTCACGACCCGCCGAGAAGACCACCCTCACCGGTGGATCGAGGTTCAGTCTCGACCCGCGTGGTGCAGAAGCCTCGGATGATCGCGGGTAAGCCCTCGGGCGGGTAGACATCGGCCGATGCGGTGTGGTGAACGACGGCCGCCGCCACGCTGGTCGACACGCAGATCGGACCGTGAGATGCGCGCATGCCTGCAAGCGTCTGCGGGCTCAGACGGGTATACTTCCCCTGGTTTGATCCGGGCGGAACATGCTGCTCGATGACGAGAGGTGTACAGCCGCGATGAAGGCAGTGCTGCTCGCCGGGGGCCTTGGCACCCGGATGCGGGAGGAGACGGAGTTCCGCCCCAAACCGATGGTCGAGATCGGCGGAAAGCCAGTCCTGTGGCATCTCATGAAGTCGTTCGCGACGCAGGGTGTCACGGAGTTTGTCATCTGCGTCGGATACAAGGGCGAGCAGATCAAAGAGTATTTTCTCAACTACGCGGCGCACAACAACGACTTCACGATCACGCTCGGAAAGTCCAGTGAGATCATCTTCCACGATGACCACCTCGAGAGCGACTGGAAGGTCACAGTCGCAGATACCGGCGCCAACACGCTGACCGGTGGACGTGTGGAGAGAATTCAACGCTACGTGCAGGACGAGCGGTTCATCGTGACCTACGGCGATGGTTTGGCGGACATCGACGTGAGCGCGTTGGTGGGATTCCATGAGGCGCAGGGGCGCAAGGCGACGATCACGACTGTGCGCCCGTTGTCACGTTTCGGTCTTGTGGACGTCAACCGAGACTCCGCCGTGACGCGCTTCCGCGAGAAGCCGCAGATGGACGATTGGGTGAGCGCCGGGTTCTTCGTCTTCGAGCCTTCGATCTTTGACTACCTCCTGGACAGCGACGACGTCATGCTCGAGCACGAACCCCTCGCACGGCTCGCCGCCGAGGGCCAGCTCGCCGCGTATCGACACGACGGCTTCTGGCAACCGATGGACACCTATCGCGAGTCCGTCTTGCTGAATGAGATGTGGGACGGTGGCAACGCTCCGTGGAAAGTGTGGCCGTGACAGTGGGCGAGGTGGCGGCGCAGGTCGAGGCGGATGAAGCCCTCGTGTCGCGCAAGCTGATCTCTGTCGTGATACCGGCGTACAACGAGTCGGACTGCGTCGATGAGCTTGCTCGTCGGCTTCAAGGCGTGATGGCCGGCGAGCTTCAGTACGACTTCGAGATCATCGTTGTCGAGAATGGCTCGACTGACGACACCTGGGCCAAGCTCCGACGCATCAACGAGGACGACAGCCGGTTCAAGATCCTGCAGCTCGCACGCAACTTCCGCATGGATGGCGGGCTGACGGCGGGGCTCGCACACGCGACGGGTGACGCGGCGGTCGTGATGACCGCCGACCTGCAGGACCCCCCGGAGCTCATCCCCACATTCCTGCGCAAGTGGGAGGATGGGTACGAAAACGTCTACATGGTGGTGAGCGAACGCCAAGGCACGGGCCCGCTGCGGACGTTCAACAGCAAGGCGTTCTACTGGCTTGCCGGCAAGCTCACCGACGGGGCGATCCCGCGCAATGCCAGCGACTTCCGCCTGGTGGACCGCGAGGTCTATCGGACCGTCAACGGAATGCAGGAGCGCAATCGATTCATCCGTGGTCTGTTCGCCTGGGTCGGGTATCGGTCGATCGGAGTGGCGCATGAGCGCCCTCCACGATTCGGTGGTGAGTCGAAGGCCCATTCCCTCAAAGTCCTCGACCTCGCATTCAAGGGCATCTTCGCGCACTCGTACGTCCCGTTACGGATGATTACGGTCACCGGGATCGGCGTGTCGTTCCTCTCGTTGCTTCTTCTCGTGGTTCTGTCGGTGCGATTCGTCGTCGCCGGTGTCCCGTTCAACGGGTTCGGCACGCTGATAGGTTTCATCCTCCTGCTGTTCGGCATCCTCTTCACGATGATCGGCATCGTCAGCGAGTACGTCGGGTTGATCTATGAAGAGGTCAAGCAGCGGCCGAACTACATCGTGCGACACCGGGTCGGTCTGTGAACTCTGAGATTGCGCGGCCAGTCGACATGACGCTCCAACCGTCCGAGGGGGGACTCACCGTCCGTGTTCGGGCCCTTCCGGTCAAGGAGCTGGTTCACTTCGGCCTCGTCGGGGTAGTCAACACCGCGTTCAGCTTCGCTGTCTTCGCTGGGCTCCAGGCGACTCTCGGACACGTCGTCCACTACCTTGTAGTGCTCGTCATCTCTCACGTGATCGGCGTTCTCGAGGCGTACGTCCTGCAACGTTGGCTCGTGTTCCGGGTCCGCGGGCACTGGTGGCGGGACCTCGCTCGGTTCTGGTCTGTCTACCTGGTGTCGCTCGGCGTGAACCTTGCGCTCCTACCTGTCCTGGTCGAGCTTCTGCACATGCAGGTCCTGCCGGCACAGGCCATCGTGATGGCACTTCAGGCGTTCGGGACGTATGTCGCGCACAAGATGTTCACTTTCAAGCGTCCGGCCCCGAGCCTCGACGCCCTCCCCTTACGTGATCAGGCGTGACGATGCAGCGCATCGACGGCGCGCCGAGCAGTGACCGCATACCGGTCGGCATGCGCCAGCGCACGCAGACAGCGCTCGTGATCGGAGGCTTTGGGGCACTCGGATCCGCTGTCTCGTCACAGCTGGTCATCGACGGCTTCACCGTGCTTCGATCCTCGCGCAGCGTCAGGCAGGAAGCGCCCAATGCGGTCGTCTTCGCCGACGAGATCGACACGGCCGTGCTCCCCATGCTCGATGCTGTGGTCTGGGCCCATGGCATCAACGTGAACGACAGCGCCGCGACGTTCAACGACGACGACCTCGACCGGCTGCTCCACGTCAACGTGACAGTCATCGCCCGTGGTCTTCGCGATCTTCTTGCCGCAGGACGCCTCGCCCCCGGGGCAAGAGTCGTGGTGCTCAGCTCGATCTGGCAAGACCTTGCTCGCCCGGACAAGTACTCGTACACCATCTCGAAGGCGGCCGTCGGCGGTCTTGTCCGGGCCGCGGCGATGGACCTCGCGTCCTTAGGGATCCTCGTCAACGCCGTACTGCCAGGCGTGGTGGACACCCCGATGACACGGTCGATGCTCTCGGCCGAGCAGATCGAGCGTGTCGAGTCGGCCACTCCCGCCGGAAGAATCGTGGGCCCCGACGACGTCGCGAACGTGGTTGGATATCTTGCATCGAGCCGGAACACCGCCATCACCGGCCAGTCAATCACCGTCGATCTGGGGTTCTCTGTTGGTCGCACACTCTGAGTTCAACGTTACGACCTCGGTCGGTAGCTATGACGTCCGGATCGGCTCCGGCGGGTTCCTGAGATCTGTCGCCGGCACCCGTGACGTCGTCATCGTCGACAGCGCCGTGCGCGCCATGGTGCCGCAGCGCGATGCGCCGGTCCTGGTTGTCGAGGCGTCGGAGCACACGAAGACCCTTGCGGGCTGCGAGCGTCTGATCTTGGAGCTGCGTCAGGCCGGCGTCCGGCGCGGCGATCGTGTCCTCGCTGTCGGTGGCGGTGTCGTCCAGGACGTCGCGACGTTCGTCTCTGACGTCTACATGCGCGGTCTGGCGTGGAGCTACGTCCCGACGACGCTGATGGCGATGGCTGACTCGTGCATCGGCGGCAAGAGCTCGATCAACGTGGGCGAAGTCAAGAACCTGGTCGGCGGCATCTACCCGCCCGAGTCCGTCATCATCGACCCGGTCTTCCTTGCGTCGCTGTCCGGCTCGGCGATAGCGGCCGGGCTGAGCGAAGCCGTCAAGATCGCCTACTGCCGTGGCCCCGAGGCGTTCAACGAGTACCTGTGGCTCCATGCGCGGTTCGCCGAGGACCCTGCTGCACTCATCGAGCACGTCCTTCTCTGCAAGCGATGGTTCGTCGAGGTCGACGAGCACGACCAGCTCGAGCGGCGGCTGCTCAACTTCGGCCACACCTTCGGCCACGCCGTCGAGAGCGCCGTCGATCACCGACTTAGCCACGGTCTTGCGGTGGCTTTTGGAGTCTTGTGCGCGATCAACCACCCCCTCAGCGCCAAGGGCCCTCTGGTCAACGCGCTCGGTGAGCACTGTCGCTCGCTGCTCGCGGGTGCCGGCACCGTCGACGAGGCGCTGCTCGGATTCGACTGGGAGCGGTTCGAGCAGGCGTTCCGCGCGGACAAGAAGCACTCGGCCGACGCCTTCCGCCTGATTCTGCCTGCACCAGATGGTGGGGTGGCCGAGGTGGAGACCGGCGCAACCGCGAAGGACTGGGACGTGATCGCCGCGGTCACGCGGCAGACCATAGACACGGCACTTGGGGAGCATGCATGAAGTACTCCGACGTCGTCATGACGTGGCTCGAGGACCTGGGGTACACGCACTGCTTCTTCGTGGCCGGTGGCAACTCGATGCACCTGCTCGACGGCGCACGCAAGACGATGTCGTGCACCCCGGTGGTCCACGAGGTCGCCGCAGGCATCGCCGTCGAGTACTTCAACGAGCAGGCACGGGCGACCGGCGTGGCGCGGCGAGCGTTCGCCCTTGTCACGGCGGGCCCGGGGCTGACGAACATCCTCACCGCGATGGCTGGCGCGTATCTTGAGTCCAGAGAGCTGCTGGTGATCGGCGGACAGGTGAAGTCCACCGACCTCGCGCGGGGTCCGCTGCGTCAGCGCGGCATCCAGGAGGTCAATGGCATGGCCCTGACCGCCCCGGTCTGCAGTGCCACGCTGCGGATCGAGGCTCCGGTGGGGCGCGGCGTGTTCTCGAAGGTGGTGCGCGAGGGTGAGTCAGGGCGCCGCGGTCCGGTCTTCATCGAGATGTGCCTCGACGCGCAAGGCGCCCCCGTCGACCCCAGCGAGCTGGAGGATGACGAGGAATCGGCCGCAGGCACGCCGGCTCTCGACAACGCTGTGACAGATCGCGTCGTCGCGGCGCTCCGCCGAGCCGAACGGCCCGTGGTCCTGCTCGGCGGCGGCGTAGGCCGTGCGGCGGCGGCGGCCGCTCTTGGGCGTCTGCGCGAGCTCTCGTTGCCCGTCATGACGACCTGGAACGGTGCCGACAGGATCGGGTCGGACGACCCGGTGTTTGCCGGAAGGCCGAACACCTGGGGCCAGCGAGGAGCCAACGTCCTCATTCAGCAGAGTGACCTGGTGCTGGCACTCGGAACGCGGTTGGGCCTGCAGCAGACCGGGTTCAACTGGCAGGAGTTCGCGCCACTCGCCCACGTGGTCCAGGTCGACCTCGACCCTGCTGAGCTCGCGAAGGGTCACCCCAAGGTCGATGAGCCCTGGCTCGCCGACGCCGACGAGGCCCTGACAGCTGTCCTGAGCGAAGACCTGCCAGGCTGGGCCGGCTGGCTCGCCGAGTGCCGTGAGATCCGGGAGCTGCTGCCCACGGTGGAGGACGTCAACGTCACCGGCCCGGGATTCGTGGACCCATACCGATTCGTCAGCCGGCTGTCCGACGAGTGCACGGCAGACGATGTCATCGTCCCGTGCAGCAGCGGCGGTGCCTTCACGGTGACGATGCAGGCCTTCGACCTGAAGGCGGGGCAGACGATGATCACGGACCACGGCCTCGCGAGCATGGGCTATGGCCTGTCCGGCGCGATCGGGGCGGCGCTGGCGAGTCCTGGTCGGCGCACGGTGCTCATCGAGGGCGACGGTGGCTTCATGCAGAACTGCCAGGAGCTCGCGACGGTGGCAGTGAACGGGTTGCCGATCAAGATCTTCCTGTTCAGCAACGAGGGCTACGCCTCGATCCGCATGACGCAGCGCGGCTACTTCGACGGCGCCTACCTTGGCTGCGATACGAGTACCGGGCTGGGCTTCCCGAACTGGGAGCTGTTCGCCCGCGCCTATGGTGTGCCTGTGCTGACGCTGGGCGCAGAGGGCCTCCAGACGGAGGGTTTCGAGGACCTCTTCGCATCGGACGGGCCAGCCTTCTTCGTCGTCCCCGTCGACCCGGAACAGACGTACTTCCCGAAGATCGCGTCACGGGTCACGCCGACAGGTGGCATGGAGTCCAACCCGTTGCACCGGATGTCGCCAGAGCTTCCGGAAGAGTTCGCCGCACGTGTCAACCGGCACCTGCCGCTCGAGAAGAAGGAATTTGCCCGATGAACAGGACCGAACGCCAGATGACCGAGATCCTGCGCAAGGGGCGGCTGGAGTACGGCTACGCGGCCGTCAAGGCCGAGTTCGAGGCGGAGGGGACGCGCGTCGACGAGTTGCTTCGACTCGTCGAGATCGCCCACGCCGCGGGACTGCCGCTGACTGTGAAGATCGGTGGCTGCGAGGCCATCAGGGACCTCCTCGAGTCCAAGCAGATCGGCGTCCGCTACGTCGTCGCCCCGATGGTCGAGACGCCGTATGCACTCTCGAAGTACATCGATGCCAAGGAGAAGATCTACAACGCCGACGAGTCGATCGACACAGACTTCCTCTTCAACATGGAGACGATCACCGCATTCGAGCACCGTGAGGAGATTACCGACCTGGCCGCCAGCAAGCCGGGTGTCGACGGCATCGTCTTCGGGCGGGTCGACTTCACGGGAAGCATGGGGTTGGGGCGTGCGGGGATCGAGACCCCGGAGATCACCGACAAGGTGCTGACGATGTCGGCGCTGTGCAAGGAGAAGGGCTTGGACTTCGTGGTCGGAGGCGCAGTCTCGATCGACGCGCTCGACAACCTCCGGTCCTTCCGTGAGTCGTACCTCACGCGGTTCGAGACCCGGAAGGTGGTCTTCGGTGCCGAGGCGCTCGACGGTGACGGTACCGGCGTGCACGACGGGCTCTTGAACGCGGTCCACTTCGAGCTGCTGTGGCTGCTCAACAAGCGCGAGTACTACGGGGCGGCCCACCGCGAGGACGACAAGCGCATCGAGATGCTCGAGAGCCGGTGGCAACTCCTGAACAAGCCGGCGTGAACCGAGCGCCGCTGCCGTCTGCGGGCGGATCGCTGAGTGCCGTCGAGGTGGTCGCAGCTGCATGTGCTGCGGCCACCGGGCCCGTGGCTGTCACCGGTGCGACCGGCTGGTTCGGAGCAGTCGCGCTGGATCTGCTGTACGAGGCGCTGGGTGACGATGCGCCTGGTTTGGTGACGGCCTACGCAAGCAGAGAGCATCGCGTGGCTGTCGCCGACGGGCGCGTCGTCGACGTCCGTCCGTTGGCGGAGCTGCCCGACGCAGCCGAGTCTCCGAGCGTGCTCCTGCACTTTGCGTACCTGACCCGGGACAAGGTGGCGCAGCTCGGGACGGCAGAGTACATCGCTGCCAACGTCGCTATCACCGCGACCGTCATCGACGCGATCGCGGTGCACAGGCCCAAGGCCGTCGTCATGACGAGCTCGGGAGCCGTGTACGGCGGGGCGCCAGGGAGGCTGTCGGCGAACCTCGGCGACCCGTACGGCGCGCTGAAGCGGCTCGATGAGTTGTCGTTTCGCGCCGCAGTGCGGGATGTCGGAGGCACGTGTGTCATTCCGCGCGTGTTCTCGGTCGCGGGCCCGCGCATGACGAAGCCGGAGCTGTACGCGATGGGGAGCATGATCGCAATGGCGGCTGTGGGCGGCCCGATCGTCGTGCAGGCCGAGCGGCCGGTCTTCCGTGCGTACTGCGGTGTCGACGAGGTCGTCGCGCTCGCGTTCTGGGCGGCGACCCATGGCGGAGATCTGGTATTCGACAGTGGCGGCGCCGTGGTCGAGATGGGTGCTCTCGCTCAGGCAGTCGCGCGTGTTCAGGGCCTCGACGAGGCGTCGGTCGTGCGCATCTGGGACCCAGACGGCCCCCCGTCGCGCTACGTGGGCGACCCTGCGTCTATGGAGGCGATCGCCATGGATGCTGGGCTGCCGCTCGCATCTCTCGAAGATCTGATCGCCAGAACCGCTCAGTGGCTTCGGCGTTCCAGTGATTCCGCCCTCCAGGCGGCGAGCCCTCCATTGTGACGGCACTCATTCGCCGAACCAGGCAGCACCGCAGCACCTGGCCCTTCCTCGATGACCTGACTGCGCTCACCCAGGCTCGCGGCAGCCGGTCCGGATCGGTCTTCCTGGCGTCCTCTGCTGGTCGGCGCGCTGCTCAGGGAGCCGGGGCGGGTGTTCCACTGCCCGATCCGTGTCCTCGTCGCGGCGTCCCCGTTCGCCGCGGCTCAGGCCAGGGACCTGCGACTTCGCTCGGTTGTCTGGCCTGAGATCGACCAGCGATCCCTGATGCCGCTCCCGGCCGGGATTGCCGCGACGGCACAAGACATCCACGAGCGTTGGCGGGCCAGTCGTTGGGCGTAGCCGACCGTCGCTTCATCGCCCGCCGCGATCGAGAGCAACACTGAACTTCACGGAATCGACCGCGGCCTCGAAGCGCAACGCACAGGTGCCGCCAGTGCGGCCGAAGGGATCAATCTCGAGAATGACGCTACTCGCGAGACGTCCGGTGTGACTCAGCCTTGATGCACCGGTGAGCGTGGGCCCCGCAGTTGACTAGCGGGCGCGGGGGGTGCCGGAGCGATCGGCACCTCGGTCGTCAGATCCTCAGCCGGAGATGCGAGTTCCACCGTTCCCCATTCTCATCGGGAGGTGCGCACGCGTGTGCACCAGATGCGCACACCGTGCACGCCCGAGAGGAGAGAGAGTACCGGCTGATCTCACCCACCAGTCGTGAACCGTCGTCCGCACGGCTTCCAGGTGCGCTGCGCGCGGGGACAGCACGCGACGACCGCGGACGTGTGGTCCGCCCGGCGCGTCAGCGCTGCGGCCAGCCCGCGACGAGCGGCGTGTCCGCGTCGACCGACCCGAGCGGCTCGGCGCCGCCCGGGTCGCCGAGGGGGGCATCCTGACCGGGGAGCTGCTCGGTGAAGAACGCGGCGTTGTCGGCGGTGAACTGCTTCCACTCGTCGTTGGTGGCCTTGCGAGCCGGGAAGATAGCCACCTCTGGGCACACGAGCTCGCACTCACCGCAGTCGATGCACTCGGCCGGATTGATGTAGTTCTTCCGCGACCCCTCGTAGATGCAGTCGACCGGGCACACGTCGACGCACGACCTGTCCTGCGCGTCGATGCACTCTTTGCCGATCACGTACGTCACGCGGTCACGCCTCCTGCCGGGTCGTCGCTGTCTGCGGTAGTGCGACGTCGTCGTCGGTGGAGTGACCTGGGACGAGAGACGCGCCCGGCTCGATGTGTACGGCCGCGTTGTTGACCGCTGTCGCTGCCTCGCCGAATCCGGTGGCGATGAGCGCGACCTTTCCGCGGTACGACGAGGCGTCTCCGATCGCGAAGACACCAGGCACGTTGGTCTGCATCGTCGGGTCGACGACGACGTGGCGTCCTTCGACGTCCAGACCCCAGGCCTCGAAGGGCGACGGCGCGCTGAGCAGACCCAGCGCCCCGACCACAGTGTCAGCCGGGAGCTCGACGTCGACGGCTTGCTTGTCGCGCACGACCACGCTCCGCACGCGGTGTACGCCGTCGACTGACTGGAGCTCGGACTCGGTCAGCAGCACGATGCCCTCGCGCGCCGCACGCGTGAGGGAGGCAGGATGCGCCCGGAACGCCCGACGCCGGTGGACGACCGTGACCGAACGGGCGATCGGGCGCAGCTGGAGCGCCCAGTCCAGCGCGCTGTCACCGCCACCGACGACGACGATGTCCTGACCGGCGTGGACGTCGGGGTCTGTCACGATGTAGACGACACCGCGTCCGTGCCATTCATGACCGACCGGGAGCTTGCGTGGGTGGATCCCGCCCACCCCTGTGGCGATCACCACGGTCCGCGTCCTGATGGCCCGCCCGTCTTTGAGAACGACTCTGAACAGACCCGTCTGCTCATCGCGCCCGAGGTCGACGACATCCGCGTCGAACAGCATGTGTGGGGCGTGCTCACGCGCCTGGGCCGTCAAGCCGGCGATGAGGTCGGCGCCCGTGACGCTTGGGAAGCCGGCGACGTCATGGATCGTCTTGGCGGGATACAACGCGGTGACCTGGCCCCCCGCCTCCGGCTGCGCGTCGACGAGCGTGACCGACAGACCGCGGAACCCTGCGTAGTACGTCGCGAAGAGCCCGGACGGCCCCGCGCCGACTACGGTCACGTCGCGCACGTCGCGCATGTCGATCGGGTCGCTCACTGCGCAGGGCCCGCTGTGAGGGCACGGAATGCGTCGATCTGCGCGAGCGTCACCGCCCGCGGGTCGCTGCCGTCCTCGACCTGCCGGGCCCACCCGACCGTCCAGGCGAGGGTCTCCTCGAACGGCAGACGGTTGTGCCAGCCGAGCCGCAGCTCGGCCTTGCGAGCATCGAGCGCGAGCAGCTCGGCCTCGTGGGGGTGGGTCGCGTCGTCCAACGACACGACGGAGCCAGGTCCCCACAGCGCCGCGACCTCTCGCGCTACCCGACCGACCGGGACGAACGCCTCAGTTCCCGGGCCGAAGTTGAACGCCTCGCCGGCGCACCGGCCCGACAGGAGCGCGTCCGTGAGCTTGAGGTAGCCGTTCAGGCAATCCAGGACGTGCTGCCACGGCCGCACCGCGTCGGGGTACCGCAGCCGCACAGGGGACCCGCTCGAGAACGACCGAACGAGGTCGACCATCAGCCGGTCCGCCGAGACGTCGCCACCGCCGATGACGTTCCCGGCGCGTGCGATCGCGGTAGGAACGGCACAGCCCGAGCTCGCGATCCACGACTGGGCGAGGAGGTCAGCAGCAGCCTTCGACGCCGAGTAAGGGTCGACACCGCCGAGCGGATCAGTCTCCCGGTAGCCCCAAATCTGGTGGTCGTTGCGGTAGACCTTGTCGGTTGTGATGATGACCTGTGCCTTGACCGATGGGGTGCCGCGGACAGCGTCGAGCACGTTGAACGTGCCGAGGACGTTCGTCTCGTACGTTGCCCGCGGGTCGCGGTAGGACTCCCGGACGAGAGCCTGGGCGGCAAGGTGCACGACCACGTCGGGGGCTATGTCCGACAGAGCACGTGCGGTCGTCGCGGCGTCGCGGATGTCCACCCGCAGGTCGTCACGCAGCAGGTCACCTACCTGCGCTCGCTCGTAGAGCGAACCGGGCACCGGGTCAAGCGCCATCCCCGACACGGTGTGGCCGAGCCGAGTCAGCAGGAGCACGAGCCACGCGCCCTTGAAGCCGGTGTGGCCCGTCACGAGGTAGTGCATGTCAGTTGCTCCCAACACGCCCATGGATGAAGTCCACGAGCGTATCGACCGTGTAGTCGAGCATGTCGCGCGTCAGGCCCGGGAACACACCGAGCCAGAACGAGCGTGTCATGACGATGTTTGAGTTGCGCAGGTCGCCGACCACTCGGTGGTTGATCCCGCGGTAGGCGGGCTGACGCAGCAAATTGCCCGCGAAGATCAAGCGGGTTCCGATCTTGCGGCTCTCAAGGTGGCGCATGAGGTCCTCGCGATCGATGGCGAGGTCAGCCGCCAGCGTGATCGGGAAGCCAAACCAGGCCGGATCCGAGTGGGGTGTCGCCTGGGGAAGGATCAGACCCTCGACCCCTTCGAGCCGCTCGTACAGGTAGGCGAAGTTCTCCTTGCGGCGCGCCACGAAGCCGTCCAGCTTCGCGAGCTGGCTCAGGCCGAGAGCGGCCTGCATGTCCGTGCCCTTGAGGTTGTACCCGATGTGGCTGTACGAGTACTTGTGGTCATAGCCCGGCGGGAGGTCTCCGAGCGTCCACCCGAAGCGCTTGCCGCACGTGTTGTCCTTGCCAGTCTCGCAGTAGCAGTCCCGTCCCCAGTCCCGGAACGACTCGACCTGGCGGGTGACCAGCGGCGACTTGGAGAAGACAACGCCTCCCTCTCCGGTCGTGATGTGGTGCGCGGGGTAGAACGACACGGTCGCGGTGTCGCCGAAGCTTCCGGTCCGCTGCCCGCGATAGGTCGAGCCGAGGGCGTCGCACGAGTCCTCGACGAGCCACAGATTGTGTTCTTTGCACAACTCGGTCACGAGGTCGAGGTCGAAGGGGTTGCCCAGCGTGTGCGCCATCATGATCGCGCGAGTGCGGGGACCGATCGCCTCGCGCAGCTGGTCGCCGATCGCGTCGTACGTCCCGATCTCGACGTCGACGAAGACCGGCACGAGCCCGGTCTGCAGAATGGGGTTGAGTGTGGTGGGGAAACCCGTAGCCACGGTGATGACCTCGTCGCCGGGAACCAGCCGCTTCTTGCCGAGCTTGGGGCTCGTCAGAGCTGACAGCGCACAGAGGTTCGCCGACGACCCACTGTTGACGAACGACGCCGACCGGGTGCCGACGTAGTCAGCGAGCGCATCCTGGAACTGGGTAGTGAAACGCCCCGCGGTGAGCCATCCGTCGAGCGACGAGTCGACCAGGGCGGCCATGTCATCCGCGTCGAGGACTTTGCCTGAGATCGGCACCGGAGATTCACCTGGAATGAACTCTCGCTGAGCAAGCGAGATTTTCGCGTATTCCCTCACGTCCGCAAGGATCGCATCGCGGCGTACCGAGAGTTCGTCGTTCACAGATCTCCTCGTGGCGGTGTCGAGCAACGCTTCAGCCTATCCCGACTCAGGACTAGTGGTCAGCGAGCCTGCCGACCCGCCGTCCACGCGAGTCAGTCCGCCTTCAGATCCACGAGCGCCCGCATCAGCTTGCGCGAGTCGCAGGGGACGACGCACGCCTCCCCTGACGACCGTACAGAGTTGATGGCGTCGAGGTAGCAGTCGACGGCCGGACCGGGGAGCCGGACCGGGTCGTCGGCCTGTAAGCGCATGGCGGTGACCGAGATGGGTGCGTCGTCGCGGGTTGGGCGTCGAGCCAGGTCTGGAACACACTCGCCGATCGGCCCTCGACGAGGTCGAGCAGCCGCGCCGGGCCGCTGCGATCATGGACCGGAGTCAGGTCCACGATCACGGTCACGAACCGGTCGGAGGCGAACCCGATGTGTCGCCAACAGTGCTCATCGACCCCGACCACCGCCACGTTGTCGAGCCGTGCCGGATGCCCGATCAGCAGCTCCAGGCCCAACTCGGCGACCGCAGTGTGAGCCGTGTGCCAGGCGATGCCGAGGATCCGGGCAACGCTGGAGACCGCGACATGGTCTAGCACCACCGCCGCCAACGCCCACATCCCCGCTGCCCGGGTCAACCGCGACCGCCGACGAGCCACCGCCCGCAGCCGATGCCGCCACACCTTGCCGCAGCCAGCGCACTCATAGCGTGGGGTCCGCGACCGGCAACCAGGTCGGACGATGCCCCAACGGCAGATGCGTGAAGCGCCGCGACACCGTGTCATGACGTCGGCCCTGCCCACCGCAGCCGGGACACCGGTCGTCGCCGTCGGTGACCTCGCAGAACAACACGGCGTGGTCGGGAAAGATCTGTTGGCCCGCCACGGTCAGCCCGAGCGAGTCCAACCGGGCAAACCGGTCCAGATCCGGCACGGTCACCAAGGGCGTAGTCGAAGCAGTTGAGGTAGCGTCAGTCATGAGCCTTGTTGCTGATGGAAGCGGCGTGAACAACCACATCCTGACAGCGCAAGGCTCGCCCCATCTCACCCCGCGCGGCTCACCCACCCACTCTCAACTGCGAAGAGCCGTTTTGCCTTGGGCATGACGACCAGTTTCTTGGGCTACAGGATGTGGTCGTTCGGTGGGGATCACCGGCCCGGAATTGGAAGCCAGTTCGCAGCCGACCTGACTCTCGCTCTCATCAACGCCGCGGCATCGTCCTTGATCATCCATGCGATGACCACAGCCGGCGTGAAACCGTGGATCTCCAAACTGGGCTGTATGGCACTTATTGCGTGCTGGAACTACCTACTGCTGAACCGTCTGATATTTCGGCGTCGGGATCGCGAGCAGGATCACGGTGTAGCTGACCAGGCCCACCGGTCGGCTTTGTGATCAAGGCCTCACCGCAGAGAATCGAAGGCGCAGTCGGGGCCTGAGGGTGCGCTCTTGCCGCAGCCCTGCGGGTGATGACGATACGAATGCTATGCCGACGCAAACCTCATGTCGACACGGTGGTTCATGAACGAGACCGCCGTCGCGACATTGGACACGGCGTGGAACAGCACATCGGCTGACGCCATGACCTCGGCGTCGCGAACCACTTCCCAAGCCAGACGTGGCGACCACAGGGTGGTGTCTGTCGCCATGATGTGCTGGAGCTGGTGGCCGTCCGCGATCTTCTCGTCGGCGCCGAGCTCGTCGAAGCGAGAGTCCGTCTCGCTCGGGATGCGCTGCACGTCGGGAAACTGGATGACGTGATCACCGAACTCTTCGTCGAAAAGCTCGACGACGCGCTCCTGCTCGGTGGCTAGGAAGACGGCCCAGTCATCGCTGGCCTCGCGGATGCCACGCTCAGCGACAGCCCGACGGACGAGCTCTACGTACGTGTGGCGGTCCGCCATGTTCCCATCGGGCTGCTCGATAGCGTGGCTCGGATGCTTGACGTGCGCGGCGACAAGGAATCTGCCGTCGCGACTCTGGCGCAGGAAGCCGTCGAGCTCCGCCTGGAGTGGGGGGAGCAAGCGAACGTGCTCCCGGATGACCGCCTCGTACTGGCGGCGGATCCGCGTGAAGTCCGGGCTCTGGTAAAGGCGATAGGCGTTCACGTAGGTGAGCAACGGTTCGCGGGACTCGTTGAAGTGTGGCGCCGCCTGGCGCGAGCCTTCCCACAGGAAGTCGGGGTCTTCGAGATCGTCGCTGCTGAGACCGTACGGCGGCTCGAACAGGTGGTTCCACAGGTTGCCATGCTCCGGCCGGCTGTAGCAGAAGCTGACAGGGTCCTTGGGGCTGATCCGCTCTAGCAGCCGACCCGAGTCCCAGTCCGGGAGGACAAGTCGCTGGGGCGAGTCGTGCAAGCTCCACGCGAGGTGGCTGACGTATGCGTTGTAGAGCGAGAAGAAGCCGCCGTCGTGCGCGGGCACGACGAGTTTGGTCGCGCCGAGCGCAATGCCATGTCGCCCTGAGAAGGCGCGCACGCGCGCCTGATGCCCGGGCGGCATCTGCGCGTGCGGGCTCAGCCCCTTCTCTGGCCGCATGATCTGAGAATCGGGGTCGACGAGCCCCCAGTAGGAGCGCTCCAAAGACTGCAGGCCGAATTCTTCAGCCAGCAGCTTCCGATCCCCAGCGGAGGTGACGGCTTCATCCGAGCGCACGAAGTCGAAGGCCGACCGGAGTCCAGCGCGCAGCGACTCAGGGTCTGGTACGCGCTGGAAGCCGAACTGGCGGTTGTCGATCTCGGGGTAGATCGCCGGGGCGTCGTGGAGCGTCTCCACCTTGAACACCCCAGCCGGTCCGAACAGCGCTCTGTGAGCGCCGAGGTCGGTGATCACCACGCTCTTCCCCAGAGCAAGCGCCTCGCGTGGCCCGACGGAAAAACCCTCCCCGGCCGACGCGTTCACATAGACGTCAAAGCTCTCGAGCAGCTCATTCTTGGCGGACTCCGTGAGGTTGTCCATCGAGAGAATGACGTTGCCGGTGCGAGCGACCGCAACCATCGACTTGATCGACTCAGCCGTCTCACCGAGGGCAATATTCGAGTGGATGACGAGCTCCGCGTCTGACGCATCCCCGAACTCCCGGAGAAACGCCGAGACGAGCGCCTCGAGTCCCTTACGCGGGTGATACGCCGAGAGAGTGCCAAAACGAACACGGCTGCCGGCGACCGGGCGGTACTTCCGAGCGACTTGCGCCTCGATGTCCAATGCCAGCGGCAACGCCCCGATCTCGATCGCCACACCAGAGTCTCGGGCGATATCGATGAGGTGATCCGACGTGAAGTAGACCGCGTCGAAGTCGCGGTTGAGGATCTCGACCCATTCGGGCGGAAGACGGTCGGAGTCGAATGCCAGGTAGGCGATCCGGTAACCCGAGGTTGGGGGGGCGACGTACTGCGTGAAGTTCACGCCGTTCCACAGCACGTCGGCGTAGATGTACACGGCGAAGCCGTCGAGGTCACGCGCGAGCGAGATCTCACGTCCGCTCGTCAGTCTCACGACTTCGTCGGGGCCGAAGGGGGAATGGATGTCCCAGAGTCGGATGTCATAGGCGCGCGAGAGGAGCTCGAAAAGGCTCTCGGTGAGGTGGCCGATACCTGTGCCGAAGGCACGTCGGCCCATCACGCATATCCCGCTGCCCCCCGAGGAATTGACCGGGGCTCTCATCGACGCCTCAATGCCTTGAGGTACGCCCCGGGCTGGCGGATCGCTCGCAGCGGCAGCGTGATGCGCCATGAGTTGCTCGCAAGAACAGCGTCAAGACGGTTCTGGATCTCGCGCGCGTTGAGGTCCTCTGCGTGTGCGCGCGCAGTGGCCTCCTCGTGACGCTGCGCGCTCCTCCGTAGGTTGGCCACCTCGGCGGCATACCAAGCCACCATCCGCTCGCGCTCGAACGACGACTGCTCGAGTGCTTCCGCCTTGAGTCGCCAGCCTCTGATGATTGTCTCCAGCTCGTGCACTCGCTCCTCGTGACGAGTCTTTTCAGCCTCGGCCGCCGGCGCCAGCTCGGTCTCGAGCTCACGCAACTGGGACTCGAATCCGATCCGGTCACGTACGACGGCCTCGACCCGCTGCAGTGCTTCACTCGCCTGGACGGGGGACGTCATGCCCAGCTTCTCGCCGATGAGATCCACCATGACGTAATCCGTGTCTGAGACGACGATGAAGTCGTCGGTCACGTTCACCGGTGTGGCGAAGCTCTCGAGCAGGTTGTCTGCGAACTCTCCGGCGACGTAGAAGTCGTTCAGGCCATCGAAGTAGGAGTGGACGTAGTCATGGAGCTCGAGATGGTCACGGATCGCTTGTCGGGCGCTTGATACGGCGCTTCCGGAGATGACCTCGATCACAATGATCCATGGTCGCGTCCGTGCCAGGTCGAGCGTCAGCAAGACGTCGAGCTCGGCGCCCTCGACGTCGATCTTGAGGAACTGAACGTCGCGCAGGCTGTGCGCGGCGAGCACGTCGTCCAGTCGGACGACGGGAACCGTCGTCGTTGAGACAGATCGACCCTCGGCCCGCAGTTCCTCGACGCGGTCTTCCGCGATCGAGGAGAGTTCATCCCACGAGTCGACGACCGAGAGTTCGACGGAATCGACGTCCCGCGAGGTGACAGCGGCCTGGATGTTGACGTCGCGTGGCCGCTTCACCGTGAGCGCAGCAGCAAGCGCTGGGAGCGGTTCGATGTTGATCCCCGACCAGCCTGCGTCGTAGAAGAGCTTGGTCACCGAGTGGTACTCGGGGTGACCGGCTCCGACATCGACGTATCGTCCGCCGGCTACGTGCCGAAGAGCGCGCCAGAGCAGCACGTCCTCGAAGTTCTGGGCGAAGGATCTCACAGTCATGGACTTGCTCCCGGGGAGAGTCGTGGGGGGCGAACTGACGTTCATCTCCAGTCGTCCGATCAGATTGGGTCTCGTGGGCGTCAGCGTGTCGAGCCTCAGGCTCGCCATCCCGGCGGCGCTGCTCATGCTAGCGGCGGGCTGTCGAGAAGTTGTCCGCGTACCACTCATACGTCTCGGCGAGCCCTTGCTCCAGCGTGAACTTAGGTGCCCAGCCCAGCGCTTTGAGCCGCGAGACGTCGTAGGCGCGCGCGTGCTGCCCGTCAGGCTTTGACGTGTCCCAATTGATCGTCCCGTCAAAGCCGGCCACCCGAACCAGGGTCTCGACCGCCTCGCGGATCGTGACGGACGTCCCGGTGGCAAGGTTGATGACACCGGAGAAGTTCTCGAGAATCAACCGGATCGCCGACGCGGCATCTGCCGAGTACAAGAAATCCCGTGTGACGGTCCCTGTGCCCCAGACCTCCAGCGGTATCCCCAACGTCTGCGCGCGGTGGACTTTCGACACGAGCGAAGGGAGCACATGACCGTGCGCCTCGTCGAACTTGTCACCCGGGCCGTACAGATTTGTCGACACGGCAAACGAATAGTCCATCCCGTACTGTTCACGATATGCCTCAAGCTGAGCGATCATCGCGCGCTTGGCATGGGCGTAGCCGCCCTCAGAATAGTGAGGTGCTCCGAGCCAGAGGTCGTCCTCACGCATCGGCAGCGAAACAATGTCGGAGTAGATGGCGGTCGACCCCATGGCGACGATCTTCTTGACGCCGACTCTGCGGCTCGCCTCGACAACATTCGTGTTGATCTGGATATTGTCGTAGAAGGCTTGGCCCTGCGAATGGATGTTGCCCATGATCCCGTGCACCCGCCCTGCGAGGTGAACGACGTAGGTTGGCCGTATGGCGTCGAGGAGCTCCTCGGCCTGGTCCCGTCGTGTCAGGTCGGCTCGTGCTGAGTTGGCGCCGATCACCTCGTACCCGGAGACCGTCAGCTCTTGCACGAGTGCTCGCCCAGCGACACCTGACACGCCCGTGATCAGGACTCTTTCCATGGCAATCAATCTCCACTCGATGTACGGCTCGCGAAGGGACCACGCTGGCTCAGGTGCTGCGCGCCAACGCCAAAGTCGGACCTCGCAGGCGAACTGCCGGCCATCGCGGAACCACCGACGGTAATCGCTCCAGCGAGAATCGCCTGTGGTTCCCTATCTGCGCCGCGTGTCGGACCAGCCACCGAGCCGATGCGGACCTGCCCATCGCCCATTTTCAGGATGATGACACGACCCATTGCGACCGTTGACCTCCGATTGTGTGCTTCTGACCAGTTTTTGGCCAGAAGACGCGGACGCCTCAGCGCCAACGTCGAGATCACCTTAACCGATCTGTCATCACGCGTTTGCGACCCCCCTCGGTGGGTGCAGGGTTCCGCGAAAATCCTGCCTGCGTAGCTGCGGTTGCAGCAGGAGGGGTTCGAGCCGGGCCCTGATCGCGGCCTCAATAGTGTCGCGGTCCTCGCGGCCGGGGAGCACCAGGTAGCGGGAAGGGTCCTGGCCGGCGAGGTCGAGGAAGTACGAGCGGACGCGCTCGTGGAAGTCCGTACCGGCCGCTTCGAGGCGGTCGAGGTCGACCTTCTCCCCCACGGCGCGTTCCACGGGAACGTCGAGCACCACGGTGAGGTCAGGAACCAAGCCGCCGGTTGCCCAGTCGGCCAGGCCGCGGATCTCGTCGGCGTCCAGCACCCTGCCCGCGCCCTGGTAGGCGATCATCGAGTCCACGTAACGGTCGCAGACGACGACCTTGCCGGCATCGAGCGCGGGACGTACGAGCTCGTACACGTGTTGCGCCTTGTCAGCGGCGTACAGCATAGCCTCGGCGCGGGGTGACACGTCACCGGACGCGGGGTCGAGCAGCAGCTTCCGGAGCGTCGCGCCAAGTTGTGTGTCGCCCGGTTCGTACGTGACGACGACCTCGTGGCCCGCCTCGCGCAACCACGCCGCGAGCCGCGTGAGCTGCGTCGACTTCCCGGCACCGTCCCCGCCCTCGAGGACGACGAACAGCCCGGACATCGTCAGCTCTTCTTGGCCCGGGCCGAGACCGTGCGCGCGGTGAGGGCGGGTGGCTTCTTGGCTGTCGTGGCCTTCTTCGCGGCCGCCGGCTTCTTCACCGTGGTCGTCTTCGGCGCGGCCGCCTTCGTCGCGACTGCCTTCTTCGCCGGAGCCGCACGACGCACTGGCGTCTTCTTGGGCGCCGGCCCCTTGGCGCGCTTCTCGGCGAGCAGCTCGGCGGCGCGTTCGGGCGTCAGGTCGTCGACGTCGTCGTCCTTGCGGAGCGTCGCGTTGGTCGTACCGTCGGTGACGTACGGTCCGAAGCGGCCGCTCTTGACGACCATCGGCGTGCCGGTCGTGGGGTCGTTGCCGAGCTCCTTGAGCGGCGCGGCGGCAGCAGCCCGGCCCCGCAGCTTGGGCTGCGCATAGATCGCGAGGGCCTCGTCGAGCGTCACGTCGAAGATCTGGTCCTCGGTCGTCAGCGAGCGGGAGTCGGCGCCCTTCTTGAGGTACGGGCCGTAGCGGCCGTTCTGGGCCGTGATCGGCTCGCCGTCAGCCTCGCCGACGGTGCGCGGGAGGCTCAGAAGCCGCATCGCGTCCTCCAGAGTCACCGTGTCGATCGACATCGACTTGAACAGCGACCCCGTACGCGCCTTGGCGTTCTTCGGGGCGTCCTCTCCGAGGACCTCGGTGACGTACGGGCCGTAGCGGCCGTCCTTCGCGACGACCGGCAGGTTCGTGTCGGGGGTGGTGCCGAGCTCGCGTTCAACCGTGACCGGTGCGTCGAGCAGCTGGTGGGCGTGGTCGGCGGTGAGCTCGTCGGGCGGCAGGTCCTCTGCCACGTTCGCGCGGCGCCCGTCGGTGGTCTCGATGTAGGTGCCGTAGCGGCCGACGCGGATCGTGATGTCGGGGTCTCCGGGGACCGGGAAGCTCGACAGGGCGCGCGCGTCGATATCGCCGAGCTCGGAGACCGCGTCACGGAGGCCCTCGTCGGCACCCTCGCCCGCGCCGCCGAAGTAGAAGTCGCTGAGCACGGCCTTCCGGTCGGCGCCGCCGTTGGCGATCTCGTCGAGCGTCTGCTCCATGTCGGCGGTGAACGCGTAGTCGACGAGGTGTCCGAAATGCTCCTCGAGCAGACGAGTCACCGCGAACGCGAGCCAGGTCGGTACGAGGGCCGAGCCCTTCTTGAACACGTAGTCGCGGCTGGTGATCGTACGGAGGATCGACGCGTACGTGCTCGGGCGGCCGATCTCGAGCTCCTCGAGCTTGGCCACGAGGCTCGGCTCGGTGTAGCGGGCCGGCGGCCGCGTCTCATGGCCGGCGGGGACGACGTCGAGAACGTCCAGTCCCTTGCCGGCGGCCAGCTGCGGAAGCCGGGCCTGGGAGTCGTCCGAGGTCTCGTCGGGGTCGTCGTGCGCCTCGACGTACGCCTTGAGGAAGCCCGGGAACGTGATCGTACGGCCGGATGCCGTGAGCGTGCACTCGGTGATCGGGTTGCCAAGCACCTGCACTGCGGCGTGGGTGGCGGCGATCTGTACGGACATGGACTCGCCGGTGGCGTCGTTCATCTGGGAGGCGACCGTACGCATCCAGACCAGCTCGTACAGTCGGCGCTGATCGCCGTTCAGCCCGGTCTCGGCAGGGGTCGCGAAGACCTCGCCGGCGGGACGGATCGCCTCGTGCGCCTCTTGGGCGTTCTTGACCTTCGACGCGTAGACGCGGGGCTTCGCCGGGAGGTAGCTCGGTCCGTACAGGGCGAGCACCTGGGCGCGCGCCGCGGCGACCGCGGTGTCGGACAGCGTCACGGAGTCCGTACGCATGTAGGTGATCCAGCCACCCTCGTACAGGTCCTGCGCGACCGACATCGTCCGCTGTGCGGTGAAGCCGAGCTTGCGGCCGGCCTCCTGCTGGAGCGTCGTGGTGCGGAACGGTGCGTACGGGCGGCGCGTGTACGGCTTGGCGTCGACGCTTGTCACAGTGACCTTCGCGCCACGGATTGCGGTGGCGACGGTCTCGGCGGCGGTCTGGTCGAGGTGGACCAGCGTGCCCCGCATGGTGCCTGCTGGGGTGAAGTCGCGGCCCTGCGCCACCCTCGTACCGCCAACGGACGTCAGACGGGCCGTGAACGTGCTCGGGGTGGCCGTGGGACCGGCGTCGAGCGTGGCGTCGACGTCCCAGTACGAGGAGGCGACGAAGCTGATGCGTTCGCGCTCACGGTCGACGACGAGTCGTGTTGCCACCGACTGGACACGACCGGCCGAGAGGCGCGGCATCACCTTGCGCCACAGGACCGGGCTGACCTCGTAGCCGTACAGCCGGTCGAGGATCCGGCGGGTCTCCTGCGCGTCGACGAGATCGGTGTCGAGGTCGCGGGTGTTGGCGACGGCGTCCGCGATCGCCTGCGGGGTGATCTCGTGGAAGACCATCCTCTGGACCGGGACCTTCGGCTTGAGCTCCTGCAGCAGGTGCCACGCGATGGCCTCGCCCTCGCGGTCACCGTCGGTGGCGAGCAGGAGCTCGTCGGCGTCAGCCAGTCTCGCCTTGAGGAGCTTGATCGTCGCCTTCTTGTCGGCGGTGACGACATAGAGGGGGGCGAAGCCGTGGTCGACGTCGATGCCGGTACGAGCCCAGGGCTCCTTCTTGTACTTGTCCGGCACCTCTCCGGCGCTCGTCGGCAGGTCGCGGACGTGCCCGCGGCTCGACTCGACGACGTAGCCCGCGCCGAGGTACGAAGCGATCTTGGTCGCCTTTGTAGGCGACTCCACGATCACAAGTCGGCGGCCAGCCACTGGCACTCCTTCGGGTACGGAAACGTCGTCACTGTAGACCAGAACGTCTAAACCCCCGTTTCAGGGCTCATCTGAACGGACAGGAAACCCCCCGGCGAGAGGTCCTGCACCGCTCGGCGAGACACCTCGTACTGCCCGCGAGACACCTCGTACTGCCCGCGACACACCCCATGCGTGTTGGGGAGAGGAGATATCCAGTCGGGGAGAGGAGATATCCACTCGGGGAGAGGAGATATCCACTCCGGGAGAGGAGCTGGTGACCTCTTGCGCGTGCACGAGATGCTCTTTTCGACCGGACAGGTTCTCTCCCAGCGCACAGATCCTCTCCCCGAGCGGATACTTCCTCTCCTTGCGCGCACAGGTGCTCTCCTCAGGTGGTCGCGAACCAGGCGTCTGCGACGAGGGGGCGGAAGCGCGGGAGCACGTCGGCGACGAGGTCGTTCGCCGGCACATCGAGCAGCTGGGCGATCGCACCGAGGATCTCGCGGAGGGTGAGGTCGCCGTCGCATGCGCCGAGTGCGCCGCCGAGCGCCGTGTCGACCTCGATCGCGCGGCGGAGTCCGCGCTGCTGACGCAGGACGATGTGGGTCGGGTCCTCAGCGCCGGGGGCGCCGAGTGTCTCCTGCACGACATCATCGGCGAGCCGCCAGGCGTAGTCGAGGACCTTGTCATCACGCCAATGAGCAGGGTCGATGGCGTCGAAGTGCGCGGCGAGTGCCGGCCCCACCGGCTGCTCGACCGCGTGCGGCCAGTCCTCGATCCGTACGTCCGGCACCTCGCGAGCCGCGTTGACGAGCGTGATCCAGCCCATGCCGATGCCGGTGATGCCGAGGTGGTCGAAGTAGTCGAGCCACGTCTCGTACGCCTGCTTGTAGCCCGGGGTCCCCGCGAGCCCGGCATCGGCGAGCCAGATCTCGACGTACTCGTACGGGTCGAGGACCTCTCGCTGGATCACGAGCGCGTCGCAGCCCGTGTCGGTGATCCAGTTCCCGAGTCGTTCATCCCACGGCCCGCCCGCGACGTGCGCCCAGTTGCCGAGCACGTGAAGGACGCCACCAGGCGCCAGGTGGTCGACCGCGCCGGTGACGACCGCTCGCATGAGCCCGTCGGCCGTGAAGTCGCCCTCGCGGTACGTGAGCCGGGCGGATGACGGTGGCGACATGACGAAGGGCGGGTTGGTGACGATGAGGTCGTACGGGTCGTTGCCGGCCGGTTCGTACAGAGATCCCAGTCTCAGCTCGGCGCTCACTCCGCTGAGGCGAAGGCCCAGATCAGCGAGTCGCAGCGCACGCGGATTCAGGTCGGTCGCAACGATCGACTGCGCGTGCCGCGCGAGATGGAGCGACTGCACCCCGCAGCCGGTGCCGAGGTCGAGCGCGCGCCCGATGGGGTGGCGGATCGTCAGCTGCGCGAGCGTGGTCGACGCCGGAGAGACCCCGAGGACGTGGTCTTCCCGAGGCGCGCCCCGCGCGGTGTCCAGCGTCGCCGCGTGATCGCTGACGAGCCAGCCGTCCGCGCCGTCGTCGGGGGACCCGTACGGACGGATGTCCACGACCGCCCGCCACTGATCGCCGTCATGTTCGAGCACACCCGCGGCCAACAACGCCTCGAGCGGGAGAGCCTGCCTCGCGACGCCGTCGGGAACCGCATCCTGCAGTATGAACAGCCTTGTCAGCGCTGCGATCGGGTCGTCCCGCCGCCCGAGCGCTCGTTGCGCTGCGACGGCGTGGTTGCGACCGAGAGCGGCCTGGCCCTCGTCACCGATGGCCTCGACCACGGCGTCGACCGTGTAGCCCCGGAGCGCGGCCCGGAGCCGTACGAGGTCGTCATCGGACAGGCTGAAGTCGTCTGCTGGCACGGGTCACACTCTCGCATGGCCGACGCTCGACCCGTCGCGCGCGTTTCGCTCATGATCCACGCCAGCGGAACTGTCGCAGGACGGACCTACAGTGTCGCTGTGCTCCCGACTTGGTTGTCTGGCGACCCTCGCGTCGTACACGCGAAGCACTTCCCGGGTGCCGACGGTGAACAGGTCGACTGGCCCGCATGGGTTCCGGCCGACACGGTTCGCCGCGCCCAGTCGCAGGGCATGGCCCTCCCTTGGCGTCATCAGGTGGATGCCGCCGAAGCGCTGAGAGCGGGTCACCACGTGGCCCTCTCGACGGGTACAGCCTCGGGCAAGTCACTCGCGTACCTCCTTCCCATCCTCGAGGTCACGGCCCAACCCGGGCTGCGACCTGCACCCAAGATCCCGGCGGATGCGCCCGATGAGCATCCCCGGCTCCCGGGGGTCGGCGACGAATTGCTTCCCGACGATCCCGACTACCAACGGCCGGACTTGGCAGACCTTCTTCAGGCGTCCCGGTCCCGGCGAACCACGGCTCTGTACCTCGCCCCCACCAAGGCGCTCGCCCACGACCAGCTGCGCAACGCCTGGCCGTTGGGACCGCACGGCTGGGGCATCACCCCGCTCGACGGCGACTCCGACACCGACGAGCGGCGGTTCGCGCGCGACTACGCCACGGTGGTCCTCACCAACCCCGACATGCTGCACGCGTCCGTGCTGCCGAACCATGCGGCGTGGGCCTCGTTCCTCAGTGGGTTGCGGTACGTCGTCGTCGACGAGGCGCACCGCTACCGAGGGGTCTTCGGTGCCCACGTGGCGCTCGTGCTCCGGCGACTGCGCCGGCTGTGCGCCCGGTACGGTGCCTCGCCGACGTTCCTCTGCTCGTCCGCGACCTCGATCGATGCGGCCGAGGCGATGGGGCGCCTCATCGGTGAGCCGGTCACCGCGATCGTCGCGATCGACGAGGACGCCTCCCCGCGCGCGGCGCGCGACGTCGTGCTCTGGCAGCCGTACGACTCCACGGACGCCGATGTCGCCCAGCTGCTCGGCCGGTTCGTGGCTGAAGGCCAGCAGACGCTGGCCTTCGTCACGTCGCGACGGGCGGCCGAACAGGTCGCACGCCAAGCGACAGCGATGGCCCCGTCCCACACCATCAGCGCCTACCGAGGCGGCTACCTGGCCCGCGAGCGGCGCGCTCTCGAGACCGCGCTCCGGTCCGGCGCGCTGCGCGGCGTGGCGACCACGAACGCCCTCGAGCTGGGTGTCGACATCGCCGGTGTCGACGCGGTCGTGATCGGCGGATATCCCGGCAGCATCGCCTCGCTGTGGCAGCAGGCGGGGCGCGCGGGACGACGTGGTGCCGATGCGACAGTGGTGCTCGTGGCGCGCAACGACCCGCTCGACGCGTACCTGTTCGACCACCCCGACCAGCTGTTCTCGACCATGGTCGAGGCGACCGTGCTCCACCCGGAGAACCCCGCGATCCTCGGCCCGCACCTCGGCGCCGCGGCGCAAGAACTTCCGTTGGCCGAGGCCGACGACCGATGGTTCGGCCCCATGCTCCCCCTCCTCCTCGATCGGCTCACCACCCATGGGACCCTTCGGCACCGCCCCACCGGGTGGTACTGGCCGCACCTGGCCCGCGCCGTCGACACCATCAGCATCCGCTCGGCGGGCGGGCGCCCGATCGAGATCATCGAGGAATCCACCGGCCGGATCCTGGGAACCGTCGACCCGGTGACGGCCGACCGAGTCGTGCACCCCGGTGCGATCTACCTCCACCAGGGCGAGTACTGGCTCGTCACCGAACTCGACGGCGAGGCATCCGAGGCGTACGCCAGCGCCGCATCCGGCGAGTACGACACGATCCCTGTGACCGAGTCGGACGTCACGATCTGTACGGACCAGCGGTCGCATCCCGTCGGCCTCGGTGAGGTACATCGCGGTGTCGTCGACGTGCGCACCCGCGTGGTGGCCTTTCTCCGGCGAGACCTCGAGACGGGACGGATCATCGAACGGGTTGCGCTCGATCTCCCCGCACGAACGCTTCGCACTCAGGCCGTCTGGTTCACGCTGCCTCCACCCCCTCGTCGTACAGCTCGCATCCGCGCCGGCGCACACGGCGCCGAGCATGTCCTCGTCTCGCTGCTCGCCTCCGTCGCCGGCTCCGACAAAAGCGATGTCGCCGGGGGCTTCTCGGCACGGCACCCCGACACCGATGCGGTGACCGTCTTCGTCTACGACACGGCGCCCGGTGGTGCCGGCTTCGCTGCGGCCGGGTACGACCGCGCGGACTCGTGGCTGGCGATCGCGCTGGATCGGGTGCACCACTGCTCCTGCGAGGCCGGTTGTCCCCGGTGCTGCATCACTCCCGGCTGCCCCGTCGCTAACGACGACGTCGACAAGGCATCCGCGCTCGCCCTCCTCCGTTCCTGGGCCCAACCTCAGGACGTGGACGGCATCGACATCCGCCAGTTGGAGGGACGGCCGGCACCGTAGCGGCCAGCGCCACCTGTCCAGGAGCAGCCTCCTCATCGGGAGAAGACGGCCGCAATGGCCTCATAGACGCGCTCACAGATCGTGAACACGATGCGGAACAACTGGTCCCGCATCGGATCGCCCAGGAAGTGGACCCCTGCCCATACGAAGACGATCACGAGCACCGGGAGGATCGCCTTCTCTGCCGTGACTGCGCCCCTCCCGTTGAGGACGCGGACCGTTGTGACTCGCCCGCTCATGCCGACCCCTTGATGACTGTTGACATGCTCACCCCGCCACGTTGCCGGCGTGCGCCTGGACGCCCACCGCCACCGGCAGTGGCGAGCGCAGCCCTGTGGGTACGGTGACGCTCACGGCAACGACGAACGACGACATCTCCCCGTTCACCTGGCAGGTTGTGACCTCCGCATCGTTCGTACGGGCATTGGCACGAGCCGCCTGACAGGCATCGCCCCCGCCGAGTTCAGCCGTGGCACCGGCCAGGGCTGCCAAGTCCGCTGCACTTCTCGCTCGATGGCCGGCGAGGACGACGGCCACGACGAGAACGGCCGCAGTAGCAGCCATGACCAGCACCAGGGAGATAGCGGCCGCGAACACCGTGGCCGATCCACGGTCCGTGTCGGCCCTGATGCTCACGAGGGACCTCCGGGCTCAAGCACCGCGGTCGACTCCGCCGCCAGGTCGATCGTCACCGGGCTCCCCGGAACGACTGACGCTTGGGCTTCGACTCTGACCGTGACCGTGGTCGCGGTCGTACGGATCACGAGGTGGCCTCCTTTGGGCAGATGGCTCTCGGCCTCGGCAACACCGGTCGCATCTCCCCGGGCGGCCTGGCGGGCGATGGCCCCAGCTGCGTCGACGCACTGGACCTGTACCAGCACCACGCCGATGCTGGAGACCAGCACCGCCAGCAGCGCCACGAGTCCCACCGACGCGAATGCCGCCTCGGCGGTCACGGCACCCCGATCTGAGCGTCTCGTCGCCTTCATCGCACATCCCTTCCTCGGGGCGGGGGTCGGCGTCCCTCGGACCGCCGACCCTCCGCCTGCGCGTCAGCCCGCGAAGACGCCGAAGTTGCTGAGGAGGAACTTGATGATCGCGAGGATGATCTGGAGGAGCTGGTTGCGCATCGTCTCGTCGGTGATGATCTTGAGCAGGACGCCCCCGAACGTGATCGTCCCGACGGTGAGGAGCGCGTACTCCGCCGAGACGGCTCCCCGCTCCAGCAGCTGCCGACGCGTCCTGCGCGAAGGCAGCGGGGAAGTGGCAACGAGATCGGACATGAGGTGTTCCTTTCTTCTGCGGCGCCGGATCGCGCCTCACCCGTGACCATGTGCACGCAGGCGCGGATCCGTCACCCGATCCGAGACCTGTGGACAGCCATGAAGGCTGTGGAGAAGTCACCGCAGCAGCGACGCGAGGACGCCGGCGATCACGGGTACGACGCCGAGCAGAAAGAACGCAGGGAGATAGCAGACGGAGACGGGAATGATCGTCCGTACCCCCACCGCCTTCGCGCGGGCCAGGGCCGCAGCATGCGCCGCTGAGCGCGCTGCCTCGGCATGACGTGCCAGCAGAGCACCGATCGCCGTGCCGGCATCAGCCGCCCGTGCCAGGTCTCGGGCCACGGATCCGAGGACGCCATCGTCCCTCAGGGCGGCCCAGGCATCGCCATCACCGAAACCTGCGGAGGTTCGTGACACGACCGCGGCGAGTCGTGCCCCCAGCGGCCCTCCGCAAGCTGATGCGACAGCGCTCGTGGCGCTCCGCAACGGCATGCCGGAAGCCACGCAGGCCGCTAGGACGTCAAGGGCCGCCGGCAGCTCCGCCACGAGCTCCGCACGTGTCGCCGCGGCCCCGCAGGTCTCGACCCTGCCCAGGACCAAGAACACGACGGAGCCCAGTGCCGCCCCTAGCCCGACTGTGACCGGCAGCGGTCCACTGAGAACCAGCAGCACGGCCAGGGCGGCGCCGGCGGATGCGATTCCCCGTGTCCGTACGGGAAGTGCGGACGGCTTGGCCGTCAGCCAACCCGGCCACGTCACGATCGGCGGGCTCGTCAAGCGGCGAAGAGCGACGGGCCGCCACGCGAGCAGGACGGCGAAGACAGCGCCCAGCGCAGCAGCCAGCACCAATACAGTCGTCATCCCGGACCCCCACGCAGCTGTGCCTGAGTCGTGTACGCGCCCGGCGTCGCGCGCATCACGAGCGTGTCGGTCCAAACGACTCCCGCACAGGCAAGACCTGTGCCGAGGACCAAGCACAACGGCCCCAGGAAGCCGGTCAGGAAGAACTGGACCGGCTCGCCGCCCATGGCGAAGCCTGCAGCCAACCCCAGGATCGGCAGGACGCCCAGCACCTGACCGCTCGCACGCGGACCTGCCAGCTCTGTCGCCACTACCTGTTCGATCTCCCGATCACGCCGTACCGCCTCCGCGACCGCTCCGAGCGCCTGCCCCAGCGGCGCGCCGGTCCGCCCGCCCACCTCCCATGCCTGGGCCAGCCGCACCAGGCCTTTGCCGCCGGCCATGGCCCCGGCAGCTCGCAGCGCGGCCGGCACCTCGGCCCCGACTCGGTGAGCAGCAGCTACGGGTTCCAGCACCGGGCAGTCCTCGGCCGCCAGCGTGAGCGCGGCCGAAGGAATGTGGCCGATGGCTACCAGCGAACCGATGAGGTCGCACGCGCGGGCGACATCCGCCGAGCGCCGACTCACCCGTCGACCGTGAAGCGATGTCCGTACAGTCCACGCCCCGGTGAGCAGTACGCAGCCGATGGAGGTAGCCACCGCTCCCGCCCCCGCGCCCCAGCCCAGCAGTGCCACCAGCCCGGTGGCACCCACGGCGAGGGCTGCGAGCGTCGCCCCGCCCACGACGTGCCGCGTCGGAGAGCCACGCTGATGCAAGCGCAGCATCAGGCGCCGTGCCCCGGGGTGTGTCACCAGAAGCCAGACCAGCAATCCCGTCGCGACTGCCGCCACCATCGTCATGTCGCTCCCAGGATCGCCTCGAACTCGTCGATGCCGCCATGCCGCAGCAGTCGACCGTCGGCCGTCACCTCGAGTGCGCGCCGAGTCTCGACGAAGCCGTCCGCGCCGCGAGCCAGGATTGCGATGCCGCCGACCCGACGCCGGCCACCATCCCGGGCCACGTGCACCACCGCCCGTACAGCCGCTGCTATCTGACTGTGGGCCGCTTCCCGGCCCAGGCCCCCGAGCGCCGCCAGCGCTTCGAGCCGTGCGGGGACGGTCTCGGCGGCGTTTGCATGGACGGTCCCGCACCCGCCCTCGTGGCCGGTGTTCAGCGCGATCAGCAGGTCGACCAGCTCGGCCCCGCGCACCTCGCCGACGACGATCCGGTCGGGACGCATCCGCAACGCCTGCCTCACCAGCTGCGTCATCGTCACCGCCCCGGCGCCTTCGGCGTTGGCCACGCGACCCTCGAGCCGTACGCAATGGGGGTGACCCGGATCGAGCTCCCGCGAGTCCTCGACGATCAGGATGCGTTCCTCAGGCGGCACAAGGGAAAGGAGCGATCCGAGCAGTGTGGTCTTGCCGCTGCCGGTACCACCCGACACGAGGAACGCGACCCGTGCGGTGACCATGCGCCTCAACATGTCGGCGACCTCCGGGTGGCACGTCCCTGATGCCACCCAGTCGTCGAGCGTCAGCCGGGACCGTGCCGGAATCCGCAGCGACAGGCACGTACCGGCATCGGCGAGGCTTCCGAGGATGGCGTGCACGCGCGTCCCGTCGGCCATCCTCGCGTCGACGAACGGGCTGGCGTCGTCGAGTCTCCGCCCGACGGAGGCAGCGAGTCGTACGGCCAGGCGCCGGACATCCTCGTCCGAGCCGAAGCGGACAGCCACCGTACGGAGTCCGTCGCCGGTGTCCACGTACACGTCGTCAGGTCCGTTGACGAGGACGTCGGTGACGCCCGGTAGCGCGAGCAGCGGCTCGAGCGGGCCCGCTCCGACACTGTCGCGGTGGAGCGTCTGCGACACCGCGAGCACGCTGGAGTCGGACACGACGTGTCCGCACCACCGCAGCGCATCAGCGATGTCCGTCGCATCCGGTTCGCGGCCGAGCGTTGCGATCCTCGTACGCACCGCATCCCATTCCGCCGTGTTCACGACAGCCTCTTCCCGGCGCCGAGCTCCGCCAGGAGAGCGGCGCACGCCCGCAACCATGCGCGACCAGCCGCTCTGTCCGGCGGCACTCCCCGCTCTGCGGCCGGGACCAGGGCGGCGTCGTGCGGGATCGTGCCGAGCAACGGCAGCCCCAGCGCGCCCGCGACCTCGGCCGGCCGAATCGCACCACCACGCCGCATCCGGACCACAACCCCTGCGCCAGGGGGCTCCGCGGCGGCGAGCGTCATCCGTGCCGACGCCACCCCTCGTACATCCTGAGCGCACACCAGCACTGTCCGGTCGGACCCGCGGAGCGCCTCGCGGGCACCCGCGTCGAGGGATCGGCCGACGTCCATCACCACGAGCTCGCTGGAGCGCGCCAGCGACGCCAGCACGGCCGTGACCGCGTCCCGGGTGACCGCGGTTGCATCCTCGCGGCCCATCGAGACCAACGTCACGCCCGCGGCGGCAGGCACCTGACTGCTCAGCTCCCCGATCTGCCCGCGGGCAGCCCGCAGCCTGTCCCAACGCCAGCCGGGCACGCGCTCGGCACCGAGCAAGAGGTCCACGCCGCCGCCCAGGGCATCGAGATCGACGAGCGCCGACGCACCCAACGCCGTACCCGCGCACGCCAGCCCGACCGCCAGCGTCGACGCACCCACACCGCCGGACCCGCCCAGCACGGAGATCCGTGACGTGCCCTGCGACGCCCCCGTACGTCCCGCCAGCACATCCGCGAGCCAGGCCCCGCCCTCGGGCAACACGATCGTGCCTGCGCCCAGCGGCACGGACGCCGACAACGCCGACGCGGGCGCCGCTGCGTCGGCCAGCACGTACACCCCCTGTCTCGGCGACAAGCCCATCCGCCCCGCGCGCACCGCGAGATCGGCACCGACGAGCACCACGCGCGCCTCACGCCAGCGGCCGATCAGCGTTTCGGCATCACTGATACGCACCACGGATCGCTGCACCGCTGCCCCCGCCGCGGACACGGCCGCCGCGATCGCATCGTCGGCCGTGCACAGCAGCGTCTCGATACTCATCGACTGCTCCACACCATGACCATGTGCGCGCGACCCCCGATCGCGTCACGCAATCACCGACCTGTGGAAAACCCACCTCTCAAGGCTGTCCACAACTCCCCCACCGAGGTCCCNNGCGCACAGGGCGCCGCGTGGTTAGCATTCGGTCATGGCCCGACCGTTCCTCCCCGAGTCCGCGGTGACGTGGCTCGTGGGCTCGGAACCGAAGCGCGTACTCGTCCTCGGCGCGTCCAGCCCCTGGGCCACCGCGATCCGCGAGCAGGGCCACGCGGTGCTCGTCCTCGACCGCGAACCGGCGGCGCTGGCACGCCTCATCGACCATCGCCCCGACCTCGGCGGCGTCGTCGCACAGGCCGAATCCATGCCGTTCGACGCGCAGCAGTTCGACCGCGTCGTCTGCCCGCAGAACCTCCACACGTTCGCGCCAGGCCTTGTCCTCGCGGAGATCGCCCGCGTGCTGGCGCCGGGAGGGCGGTTGTGCCTGACCTATCTCACCCGCGACGATTCCGTACCGTGGGTCAAGCGACTCGTCGCCGCCGTCCGTACGTACCTGCCGACCGCCATGACCGGCGCGTACGGAGAGGAGTCGGTCTCGACCGTCGAACAGTCGGACTACTTCCCGGTCGTGGAGGAGCACACCAACCGCGTGTGGATCCCGTGCTCACGGACCAACCTGGTCGACATGGCGCTCGGCGCGACCGGGGCGGGCACGCTCGACGACGTCGGCCGTACAGACCTCAGCTCTGCGGTCGGTGCTGTGTACGACGCGTCCGCACGCCCACCCGAACCGCTTCAGCTGCCCTATCGGCTCGCCTGCTGGCGTGCGACCGTCGACCACTCCGAACTGTCCAAACCGTTGCCGGAGACCGACGACGCCCTGCACATCTCGCTCAGCGCACCGGTCAACTGAGTCGGTCGCCCAGCGACAAGGGCGAACTCAGAAGATGAACGCGAGCAGCGCGAGAACGACGAGCAGGACGATCACGGCCATCATCAGCCGGTTGCCGATGCGCGCGAACGTGGGCCGGAACTGCGAGTCCATCTCGGTGATGAGCCGCTGCTTCCACGCGAGCGCCTCGCCCTCGGTGAGCTGACCGGACGTGCGCCGTCGCTCGACCTCGTCGAGCGCGTCCGCGTACTCCTTCTGCCAGTTCGGCGCCACGCCTCTCCTCCCACCGAGTGGATGGGCCGCTCACCCAGGCCTCCACAAGCATCGTCGCCGGCTCGAGCCGACGTGGTCAGGCTAAGTCATGCAGCGCCTTGGCGCCCACCCTCGCCGATACCACTGCCTGCGTTGACAAGCGGCGATCGTGTCGATGCATCCGAGCGGCGCCCACGGTCCCGTACCGCCGACTACGCTCATACCGAGCAGACCGAAGGAGCCGCAGTGAGCCAGACGCAGGATCTCAAGAGCCAGGTCTCGACGCTCGTGGACGCCGTCAAGGCGCTCGCGATGGGCTGGAAGGACAAGGCGATCGCCCAGGCGAAGCCGAAGGCGAAAAGCGCGGGCATCCTCGGCGGGGCATTCGGGGCAGCCGGGCTCTTCGCGGTCAAGGCGGTCTCCCTGCTCGTCCTCGCCGCGGCGGCCGGCTTCGGCGCCCTCTACTCGAGCGTCATGAACCCGTGGGCCGCGACCGCATTGGGCCTTGTCACCGTGGCCGTCATCCTCCTGGTGCTCGCCGCGATCCTCGCGCTCGTGGGCAGGTCGCAGATCCCCGAGCTCACCAAGAAGGTCGACATCGGCGACGACGTGAAGCTCGGCGCGGAGACCATCAAGTCCGGCATCGAGAAGGGCAAGGCCGAGGTCGTGGCCGAGCTCGAGGGCGTACACACCCCGGAGCTCGACCTGCGCTGAAGCGTCCGTGACGCGATGTGCCCGGTCGACGGCTCAGCCGCCCTCGATTCAGCGCCGCTGAGCGCATCGAGTGCGTGAATCGCCTCGGTCAGGACAGCCGTACGATCCGTGACTCCCAGGGCGCGAGTACGTCGACGTCGTCGATCTCGTGCGTCGCGATGAGCACCTCGCACGCGCCGTGGTCCGGAAGACCGAGCGGCAGCCGTACAGGCTCGCTGGACACGTTCGCCAGCACGAGGATCTGCTCGGCACCCAGGGTGCGCGTGTAGACGAACAGCCGCTCGTCGTCGGGGAGCAGCATCTCGAACTCGCCGAGCCGTACAACGGCTTCGTCGTGCCGCAGCTGCACGAGCCGCCGGTAGTGGTGGAAGACCGACTCCGGGTCCTTGATCTGGTCGACCGCGTTGATGTCGGACGCATTCGGGTTCACCGCGAGCCACGGGCCGGTCTCGG
This sequence comes from Propionibacteriaceae bacterium, assembly GCA_003158895.1. Lineage (GTDB taxonomy): Bacteria > Actinomycetota > Actinomycetes > Propionibacteriales > Propionibacteriaceae > Fen-668. Next base: position 10,817 of record PMLO01000058.1, on the reverse strand, counting down.
AGAAGCCGGCGTTGACGCCACCGTCCCACTGCATCGGCGTACGACCGTTGTCGCGCGTCCCACGCGCAAGACCGGGCAGTACGGCCTCGGCCGGCGCGCCCAGCTGCACTGCCTGGTGCAGGTAGTTCAGCGTCTCGATGTCGCGGAAGTCGCCCTCGGCCTCGAACGGGTAGTTCGTCATGCCGAGCTCTTCGCCCTGGTAGATGTACGGGGTACCGCGCTGCATGTGCAGGATCGTGCCGAGGGTCTTCGCGGACGCCTCGCGGAACTTCGGCGAGTCGTCGCCCATGCGAGACACGCTGCGGGGCTGGTCGTGGTTCTCGAAGTACAGCGAGTTCCAGCCCTTGCCGATCCCGTCCTGCCANNCGACGTGCTCGAACTGGAACACCATGGACAGCTCGCCGGTGGTCGGGTCCGTGTACGAGGCGGCCTTCTCCAGCGTCGTACCCGGCATCTCGCCGACGGAGATCAGGTTGTTGCCCTTGAGCACCGACTCGTACATCTCCCCCAGGAAGTCGTGCATCCGAGGCCCGTCGGCGAGGCGACCCAGCTCGTAGCACAGGCCGGTCCCCGGCGTCTCCGGCCCGTCCTCGACCTCGGGCTTGGAGATGAGGTTGATGACGTCCATGCGGAAGCCGTCGACGCCCCGCTCGAGCCACCAGTTCATCATGTCGAAGACGGCGGTACGGACGTGCGGGTTCTCCCAGTTGAGGTCCGGCTGCTTGCGGCTGAAGATGTGGAGGAAGTACTCGCCGCGCGCCGCGTCGTACTGCCAGGCCGGTCCGGAGAACGCTGATCCCCAGTTCGTCGGCTCCGCTCCGGGCGTGCCGGGCTCGTGGCCCTCGCGCGCCGGGCGCCACCAGTACCAGTCACTCTTGGGGCTCTTCGGGTCGCGCGACTCCTCGAACCAGGCGTGCTCGTCCGAGGTGTGGTTGACGACCAGGTCCATGACCAGCTTGATCCCGCGGTCGTGGAGCTCCTCGATGAGCTTGTCGACGTCGTCGAGCGTGCCGAACAGCGGGTCGATGTCCTGGTAGTCCGAGATGTCGTAGCCGTTGTCGTCCTGCGGCGACTTGTAGACCGGGGACAGCCACACCACATCCACGCCGAGCATCGAGAGGTAGTCGACGTGGTCGAGGATCCCCTTGATGTCGCCGATCCCGTCGCCGTTCGCGTCCGCGAAGGAGCGGGGATAGATCTGGTAGACGACGGCGCTGCGCCACCACTCGTCAGGGCGGGCGTCACGGGCACTTTGANNTACGCGACAGGAGAGGACCTGTACCGCCCAGCAGGAGGACAGTCCCTCTCCTCGCCGGGATATCTCCTCTCCTCGCCCGCATATCTCCTCTCCTCGCCGGGATACTTCCTCTCCTCGCCCGCATATCTCCTCTCCTCGCCGGGATATCTCCTCTCCTCGCGCAGATATCTCCTCTCCTCGAGGGGGACGGGCTAGGGGCGGAGGTCGGGGAGGAACCTGGCGGGGATCTGTACGTAGCGATCCTTGTCCCAGTCCAGCGTCCAGCCGCCGGCCCCGAGGACCGCGTCGAGGACGTACGCGCTGAAGCCCCACACGTACAGCCTCTCGCCCTCCTCGCTGGGGTCGGCGACCGAGAAGCCTGGTCCCGTACGTCCCGAGGAATGACGCCACGAGCTCCGGTTCTGTGGCGCGACAAGGGAGGACACCGGAACTCGCAGCACCTGTGCGACCTCGCCGGCCTGCGGCACCAACACGCCGGCACCCGACCACCACGCCACCACCGCATGCACGTGGAACTGCGACACGGGGATCCTTGCCGCGGGCAGCCGGCCCAGGACGCTCACCGCTGACGCCTCGAGCCGTACCTCCTCCCACGCCTCGCGCAGCGCCGCCTCCTCGGCGGACTCGCCCGCCTCCACGGCGCCACCTGGGAACGCGATCTGTCCGGCGTGCTTGCGCATCCGGGCCGCCCGCTCGATGAGCACGACCTCGGGATCTGGCGCATCGGTGAGCAGCACCAGTACCGCCGCCTCGCGACTCGTCCCGATCTCCTCAGGCCCGAAACGTCGCGTACGGAACGCCTCGGACAGTACGAGGTCCTCGCCGAGCCCTCTCGCGAGCGTCAGCAGAGACTCGGGCACCGTCACACGGTCACCTTGAGGTACTGGGCGGTGAGCTGCCGCATCTGGTCCACGGAGCCGAACGCGCCCACGTAGTGGTAGACGATCACGCCGTTCGCGTCGATGAACAGGGAGTGGGGCAACGAGTTGAGCCCGAGCGGCGCCATGGACGTCTTGTCCGGGTCGTACAGCTGCATGTACGTCCAGCCCTCGATCGCCGCGAACTCCATCGCGTAGTCCTCGCGCGGGTCCGTACCGTCGATGCCGACCATCGTGACCTTGCCCTTGGCGAGCTGGTTGAAGTCACGGATGTCCGGCGCCTCCGCGCGGCATGGAGGGCACCACTGGGCCCAGAAGTTCACGATCATCGGTCCCCTGAGCCCGCCCAAGCGCACGCTCGACCCGCCGCCGAGACACGTCAGCTCGACATCGGGCAGCCCACCCTTGACCGCGGGCAGGGCGCTCGATGCCGGGCAGTCCGGGATGCCGGCGGCGCGACGCAGTGCGATGAGGTCGACCGGCGAAGGCGTCGCGGTCGAGGACACCGGCGAGAGAACGGCCGGGCCGTTGGCAGGGACCGGCTCCGGCACCGTACAGCCGGCCAGCGCGGCGACGACCACCACCAGAACGACGAGAACACGTCTCATGACCTCGGCTCCCTCAACAACTTGGCGGCCTTCTCGACCGATGTCTCGCCCACCCCGAACGAAGGGCAGAGCTCGGATACGGGGCACACGCCGCATGCGGGGTTACGGGCGTGGCAGCACCGGCGCCCGTGCCAGATCACACGGTGCGACAGGAGCGTCCACTCCCGTCGCTCGAACAGCGACGCGACGTCGGACTCCACGACCACCGGCTCGTCGGAGTCCGTCCAGCCGAAACGCCGGCTCAGCCGCAGCACGTGGGTATCGGTGGTGATGCCCGGCACCCCGAACGCGTCGCCCAGAACGACGTTCGCCGTCTTCCGTCCCACACCGGGAAGCGTGACGAGGTCGGCCATGCGGCCCGGCACCCCACCGCCGAAGCGCTCCTGCAGGGCGACTCCCAGCGCGACGAGGGTCTTGGCCTTGGCCCGGAAGAAGCCCGTCGACATGATGATCGTCTCGATGTCCTCGGGGTTCGCCGTCGCCAGGGCGTCAGCGTCCGGGTACGCGGCGAACAGGGCGGGCGTCACGGCGTTGACGCGTCGATCTGTCGTCTGGGCCGACAGGATCGTGGCGACCAGCAGCTGGAACGGCGATGTGAAGTCGAGCTCGCACTTCGCGTCCGGATAGGCGAGCGCCAGGGCGCGGTCGATCCGCCGCGCTCTTCGTACCGTCGCCACTCTCGACTCACCAACCGCCACGGCGACAGCCTAGGTCAGCGGGGGACGGGTACTGGTACCCGTACCGGTATCCTTCTTGGGACCACCAAAGGACACCCCCCCATGCCGGTTGACCTGGCTCCCACGCCACCCATCCTCGACCTCGTCACAGAAAGAACCCGTCGAGCGCTACTCGCGGTCGCTGAGACCCTCACGCTGTCCAAAGGCTCGGTCATGTTCCGGACCGGCGACTCCTCCGACGGTCTGTACGAGCTCGTCAGCGGCAAGGTCAAGCTCAGCCGGCTTCCTGGTGAGGCACCTGATCACCCCGCGAAGCGGCACGAGTCGTTGTTGCGCGTCGTCAGCGCCGGCCAGATCTTCGGGGAACTGGCCGTCTTCGACGGCGGTCCGCGCAACGCGACCGCGGTCGCCGTGACGAAGGCGGTCGTGCGGCGATATGCCCAGGCGGACATCCAGCGGATGGTCCGAGAGCATCCTGATCTCGCGGTCGCGTGTCTGGCCCACATCACCCGGCGGTTGCGCTTCGCGCTCGAGCGGACCACCGACATCCACATCCGAGACGGTTCGGCACGCCTCGGCAAGGCGATCCTGCTTCTGGGGTCGCGCTTCGGGCAGCGCGACGGGTCGCGGCTCGTGGTGCGTCACGACCTCACCCAGGCCGAGCTGGGGGCGTTGACCGGGTTGTCGCGTGAGACGGTGAGCAAGCTGCTCGCCGACCTGGCAGGGCGCGGTCTGCTGGAGATCGGGGCTGGCTGGATCGTCGTCACCGACGAGGACGCGCTGCGTCGCCAGATCGGTCCGTACACCTGAGGCCTGGCGTCGGGCCACTAGGCCTCGACGATGATCTCCACCTCGACGGGCGCGTTGAGCGGCAGGACTGCTACACCGATGGCGCTGCGTACGTGCGCCGATCTGAAGACCTCGCTCAGCAGCTTGCTCGCACCGTTCGCGACCGCCGGCTGCGACACGAAGGTGGGATCGCTGGCCACGTACACGACGACCTTCACGACACGCCGGATGTTGTCCAGGCCGCCCGCGACTTCGGCCGCGGCGGCCAGTGCGTTGAGCGCGGCCACCTGTGCCATCTCGGCGGCGACCTCGGGGCTGACGTCCCTGCCGACGATCCCGGTCTCCAGCACCGTGCCGTCACGCGACGGCAGCTGCCCCGAGGTCCAGATCTGGTCACCCACACGGGTGGCGGGGATGTACGCGGCGACCGGCGCGGCGACCGGCGGCAGCTCGAGCCCGAGCGCAGCCAACTGAGCAGACGGGGTCGTCATGCGGCGAGAGGACGCTTCATGTACGCCACGAGGTTCTCCGGCGTCGGGCCCGGCACGACCGTCACGAGCTCCCACCCCTCGGACCCCCAGTTGTCGAGGATCTGCTTCGTCGCGTGCACGAGCAGCGGCACAGTCACGTACTCCCACTTCTGCATGGCGCTCACCATAGTGCCCCGTTGCGGGCACGAGCCTTCCATGCGCGTACCGGGAGGACTCGGGGCCTACCCTGGAGCCATGCCCGACGTCGCGCCGCTGCACATCGTGAGCGGCAAGGGGGGTACCGGGAAGACGACCGTCGCCCTCGCCCTCGCCCTGATGCTTCGGCGTTCCGGCGAAACCCTCGTCTGCGAGGTCGAGTCGCGGCACGGCCTGACCGAGGCGGCCGGCCTCGCCAAGGTCGAGGAGGGCGAGGAGCGTCGCGTCACGATCGGCGGCCAGGAGCTGCGCATGCTGAGCGTCGACTCGCGGCATGCTCTGCGCGACTACCTCGATCACGTACGCCTGGGGGTGGCAGGGGCACTGCTCGAGAAGACCGGCTTCGTCGACTTCGCGTCTGAGCTCGCCCCAGGGCTGCGTGACGTCCTGCTGACCGGCAAGGTCTATCAGGCAGCACGGCGTCGCATGAAGGGCCAGGCTGACGCTGTGGACGCCGTCGTCATGGACGCGCCGCCCACGGGCCGCATCGAGAACTTCCTCACGGCCGGCGAGGCGCTCGCGGAGGTCGTCGTGGTCGGGCCGATCGCGCCGCAGGCTCAGTCGATCATGGCCCTGCTGCGTGCCGAGACCACGCAGGTCCATCTGGTCACGACCTGTACGGAGATGGCGCTGACCGAGACGCTCCAGACGATCGACGCGCTCACCAAGCACGGGATCGCGATCGGGCACGTGATCGTCAACCAGGTCATGGCTGATCCGCCGCCGCTCCCCGACGGCGTGACCGACCCCGCCTTGCGTGCTGCGTGGGAACGGGACACAGCCGTCGCGGCCGAACAACGGCCCTGGGCTGACCGACTCGCGGAGCGCCTGTCGGAGCTCGGCCGCGGGCCGGCGTTGACGCTCCCGCTCTTGCCCGACGAGGTGGGTCCAGACGACCTCGTACAGATCGCCGACCTGCTCGCGGAGGGCTGGTACGCGTGAGGCGACTGTTCGAGGTGGGGGAACTGCTCGGCGACCGCGACGTACGCGTCGTCGTGACCTGCGGCACGGGCGGCGTCGGCAAGACGTCGGTATCGGCCGCGCTGGCCGTGGCCGCCGCCGAGTCGGGCCGCAAGGTCGTCCTTGTCACGGTCGACCCCGCGAAACGGCTCGCCACGGCGCTCGGCCTCGAGGGCCTGGGCGGCGAGCCACAACCCGTACCCGGCATCACCGGCGGCAGCCTCGACGCCCTGATGCTCGACATGACGGCGACGTTCGACGACGCCGTACGCTCCCACGCACCCAAGAACCGCGTCGACGAGGTCCTGCGGAACCCCTTCTACAAGGCTCTGTCCACGTCGTTCTCCGGCACGCAGGACTATATGGCGACCGAAAAGCTCGGTCAGCTGTACGAGCAGGCGCAGGCCACTGGCCGCTGGGACCTCATCGTCGTGGACACCCCGCCGTCCCGCTCCGCGCTCGACTTCCTCGACGCACCCGCTCGCCTGGACAGGCTCGCCGAGGGACCTGTCCTGCAGCTCCTCGCGCCTAGCAGCGGCCCGCTCAAGCTGATCAGCGCCGGGTTGTCGCAGGTGACCTGGGTGATCTCGAAGGTCATCGGCAGCAAGGCGCTCAGCGACCTGCAGGTCTTCGCCTCCGCGTTCGAGACGGTGATGGGCGGTTTCCGGCGCCGCGCGGCCGTCGTACGGACGCTGCTCTCCTCGCCGGCGGCCGCGTTCGTCATCGTCGCCAGCCCGCGGAAGGCGGCGCTCGACGAGGCACGGTTCTTCGTCGGTCAGCTGCGCGATCGCGGCACGACCGCGCGCGGTGTGGTCGTGAACCGCGTCTCCCCCGCCGTGCCGCTTGCGCCGGAGGCCGAGGAGTCGCTACTGCTCGAGCCCGAGGCGTACGCCTGGTGGCGGGCCAGCTGGGTCACGTGGCGGGCGCAGCGGGCTCGGATGGTCAAGGCCCTGCCCACGTCGCTGCCGGTCACCCTGGCGCAGACGCTGGAGCGCGAGGTCACCGACCTCGACGTGGTGAGGGAGCTGGGCTCACTCCTCGTTGACGGCGCTGGGCTTGCCGAGGAGGACGAGGGACCAGTCGTCGACGTCTGAGCGTTGACGGAGGAGCTGACGGCGCTCACGCTCGGTCATGCCGCCCCAGACACCCCACTCGATGCGGTTGTCGAGGGCCTCGGCGAGGCACTCCTTGCGGACACGGCACCCGGAGCACAGCGAGCGGACGCGCTTCTGGTCGGCCCCGTCAGGGAACAACTCGTCCTGCTTGCCTTGGCACTTGGCCTCGAGCGTCCAGTCACCGTGACGGCGCAATGGCATCCTCGTCGATCCCTTCGAGCCGGGCGGCGCGTCGCTGGCCGCAAATACTGAGCACGACACGATCAAAGTACACAGGAGAGGGGCCTTCTGCCTAGATGCTCAACCTCCACACAAGACCGGATCGCAGGTTCTGTTCGTTGTCACACAGCCGTCTCGCTTACTCTGGGCACCATGAGATCCCCTCAATTCGGGCCGAAGGTCTATGCCCTGGCGATGTTCGTCGTCGTCAGCGTGCTTGCTGGACTGCTCGTCGCGGGGCTCGCGGTGCCCGCCGCGGCCATCGGCGGCACCTCTGCCAAGTACGTGGCGCAGGGCATCGAAACCCTGCCTGCCGACCTGACCATCGCGCCGGTGGCAGCCAAGACCGTCATCCTCATGTCGGACGGGTCCCAGCTCGCCCAGCTGTACGACGAGAACCGCACCGTGGTGACGCTGGACCAGATCGCGCCGATCATGCGTACGGCTCAGGTCGCGATCGAGGACACACGCTTCTACCAGCACGGCGCGTTGGACCTCAAGGGGACGCTGCGAGCCCTCGTCGTGACCGGGAGCGGCTCCGACGTGCAGGGCGGGTCGACGCTGACCCAGCAGTACATCAAGCAGGTACGCATCGAGGCGGCCCAGGCGGCGGGCGACCAGGCCGGCGTGCTCGCGGCCCAGGAGCAGACGCTGTCGCGCAAGGTGCTCGAGCTGCGGTACGCGGTGGCTCTCGAGGCCAAGTACTCCAAGGACGAGATCCTCAAGCGCTACCTCAACATCGCCTACTACGGCGACGGCACGTACGGCGTGGAGGCCGCGGCCAAGCACTACTTCGGTGTCAGCGCCAAGGACCTCACCCTGGCTCAGGCGGCGATGCTGGCTGGCCTGACCCAGAACCCCGTCGCGACCGACCCGGTGAACCACCCCGTGGCAGCGATCGACCGTCGTGACGTCGTCATCAACCGCATGCTCGAGCTGGGGCTGATCTCCGCCGACGACGCGGCCAAGGCCAAGGCGACGACCTTCGACAGCTCGAAGGTCGTCCCGAGCAAGAACGGCTGCGTGGGGACCCAGTTCCCGTTCATGTGCGACTACGTCGTCCGCTCCCTGGAGCAGAACCCGGCGCTGGGCGCCACCGTCGACGACCGGAAGAACACCATCTACCGCGGTGGACTCGTCATCAAGACCCAGATCGACCCGGCCGCGATGAAGGTCGCGCAGGACGCGGTCTCCTCGAAGGTGGGACCGACCGACCCTGTCATCAGCACAATGGTCGAGGTGCAGCCCGGAACCGGCCTCATCCTCGCCATGGCCCAGAGCAGACCCGTGATGGGTACGAATGCGGACGCCGGCGAGACGTTCTACAACTACGCCGTCTCCGCCTCCATGGGAGGCGCCGAGGGCTACCAGGCAGGATCCACGTTCAAGGCATTCACGATCGCCGCAGCTCTTGACCGGGGCATCCCCACCACGAAGACGTTCGTGGGAACGAGTCCGCTTCCCCTGCAGAACAGGGTCTTCCGGACCTGTGACCCTTCCACAGGTGCCGACGCCAGCTTCAAGTTCCCGACGAAGATCGGCCTGCAGAACGAGTTCAACCAGACCTTCGGCAGCTTGGATCTGAGAACCGCGGCCGCCAAGTCCGTGAACACCTACTTCATCCAGCTCGAGGCGGCAGCGGGCATCTGCCAGGCGGCACGCATGGCGACGGCCGCCGGGGCGCAGGCGTCCAACGGCGCCGACCTCGTCAAGACGTTCTCGTACATCCCGTCGTTCACCCTCGGAGTGGCTGAGGTGACCCCGCTCTCGATGGCCGACGCGTACGCGACGTTCGCGGCGCGCGGCGTGCACTGCGACCCGATCATCGTCAGCGGCATCACGTCGCCGGACGGCAAGCCGGTCGCCACGCAGAGCGCCAACTGCGCGCAGGTCATCCGGCCCGAGGTCGCAGACGGCGTGAACTACGTGCTGCAGGCCGTCATGCAGTCGGGTGGTACGGGCGCAGGAGTACGGCTCCCCGGCTCACGGCCGCAGGCCGGGAAGACCGGAACCACCGACTCCCACGCGGCGGTGTGGTTCAACGGCTACACCCCCAACATCGAGGGCGTCGCCATGGTCGCCGTCGACAAGTCCCCCCGCTTCACCGCGTTCTGGGCAGCCCGCAACGGCTCGTTGTCGGGCCTGCGAACCTCGAAGAACTGGTTGCTCAACGGGTCCGGCTCGGGCGACGCAGGCGACATCTGGACGCCTGCCATGACCAAGGCCGTCGCCAACCTTCCGGCGACGCCTTTCACGACGCCGCCCGACTCGATCATCCACGGCACCAAGGCGGCGATCCCCAGCACATCGGGGATGTCGGCATCGCAGGCATCAGCGGTTCTCACGGCAGCGGGCTTCACCGTGTCGCCCCGCAACGTGTACGACAACTCGGCCAGCGGTACGTACATCGGCGTGACGTGCGACGGGTACGTGGGCGGCTCGTGCTACCTGAACTACTCACAGGGCCCGAGGCCAGGCGCCGCACCGACGGTGCCGACGTCCCAGCCCTCGTGATCGGCCGTGTCGCCGCAGCTGCTGCCCTGACCGGCGCCGGCTGCTTCGCGTACGGCGTGTTCATCGAACGGCAGGCGTTCACGTTGCGTCGGGTGACCGTGCCGGTGCTGCCGGAGGGCCAGTCGCCCATGCGGGTGCTGCACGTCTCCGACATGCACCTGTCGACCGACCGCGGCAACCTGGTCCGGTGGGTCGACAGCCTCGCGGGCCTGCGTCCCGACCTCGTCGTGACGACGGGCGACAACCTGTCGCAGCCCGAGGCTTTACCGATGGTGTACGAGGCGTACGAGCACCTCTTCGCCGTCCCCGGCGTCTTCGTCTTCGGGTCGAACGACTACTTCGCTCCCAACCCGGTGAATCCGCTGCGCTATCTGGGCCTCGCGAGGTCCCCCAAGCCGCAGCGCGGGGTCCTGCCCCATCGGGAGCTGCGGAGGACCCTGGTCGAGCGCGGCTGGCACGACGTGGAGCACCACCGCGTCGAGCTCACCGTCGCCGGCCGGCTGGTCGAAGTGCGTGGTACGAAGGATGCCCACCTCGAGCTCGATGCGTACGAGAAGGTTGCCGGGCCACCCGATCCGGCCGCGGTGCTGTCGATCGGAGTGACCCACGCACCGTACCTGCGGCTTCTCAACGCCATGACCGCCGACGGCCTCGACCTGATCATGGCTGGACACACGCACGGCGGCCAGGTCTGCGTGCCGTTCTATGGAGCCCTGACGACGAACTGCGACCTCGACACCCCCAGGGTCAAGGGGCTCAGCTCCCACTCGTTCGGAGGCCACACGGCCGCGCTGCACGTCTCCGCGGGCCTGGGCACGAGCCCGTACGCGCCGTACCGCTTCGCCTGCCGCCCCGAAGCGACGCTCCTGACGCTCGTCGCGCGCGGTACGAACCCGATGTGAGCCGACGCTCGTGATGGGCTAGACTCCACTTCGGCCTCAGGGCCAATCGGGGTGTGGCGCAGCTTGGTAGCGCGCGTCGTTCGGGACGACGAGGTCGCAGGTTCAAATCCTGTCACCCCGACCAGTGAAAAGCCGCTCTGACTAGGGATGATGTCCCGGGTCAGAGCGGCTTTCAGCATTTCGTGCCCTAAACGTGCCCTAACGAATGCAC
>PMLO01000075.1 GCA_003158895.1 Propionibacteriaceae bacterium | reverse complement strand
AACCGCAGGCATGTTCGCCGACCCATGACGCCGCGCGGAATCAGGCCTGATGTACCCCATCGAGGCGTACGGATCCGTCCCCGTAGTGGATCTCGCCGCACACCCACGAGGCGATCCCGCGCTCGGTGAGGATCCGCTGCGCAGCGTCCACGGAGGCCTGCGGCAGCACCATCGCCATGCCCACACCCATGTTGAGCGTCGCCTCGATGTCGGGCTGCGAGACGCCGCCGAGCCTCTGGACGAGGCCGAAGATCGGCGCCGGAGCCCACGTCGCACGGTCGAGCCGCGCGATGACCGACGTCGGCAGCACGCGGGCCAGGTTGTTCGCCAGGCCGCCGCCCGTGATGTGGCTCATCGAGTGGACCTCGGTGCCACGTACGACGGCGAGCACGTCCGCCGCGTACACCCGTGTCGGCTCGAGCAGCTCCTCGCCGAGGGTACGTCCCAGCTCGGGGATGTACGCGTCGAGGCGGAGCCCCGCCTGCTGGAGCAGCACGTTGCGGACCAGCGAGTAGCCGTTCGAGTGGAGCCCGCTGGACGCCAGCGCGAGCACGACGTCCCCCGGGACGACCCGGTCCGGACCGAGCATCTCGTCGGCCTCGACGACTCCGGTGGTGGCTCCCGCGATGTCGTACTCGTCGGCGGCCAACAGGCCCGGGTGCTCGGCGGTCTCGCCTCCGAGAAGCGCCGCTCCGGCCGCCGCGCACGCCGCCGCGATGCCCGACACGATCGCCGCGATGCGCTCCGGCACGAGCGTTCCGCACGCGATGTAGTCGGTGACGAACAGCGGCTCCGCACCCACGACCACCAGGTCGTCGACGAGCATGCCGACGAGATCCCAGCCGATGGTGTCGTGCTTGTCGAGCGCTTGGGCGATGGCAACCTTGGTGCCCACGCCGTCGGTCGAGGTCGCGAGCAGCGGGCGCCGGTAGCTCTTGAAGGCGGACGCGTCGAACAGTCCCGCGAAACCGCCGATGCCGCCGACAACCTCAGGCCGGTGGGTCGCCTTCACCGACGCGGACATGAGCTTCACGGCGCGGTCGCCGGCCTCGATGTCGACGCCGGCCTTCGCGTAGGCGGACCCCGCTCGCCGCGGCGGCTGGTGCTCGCTGCGCTCTCGCGGGTCGTCGGACTGGCTCATGCGTTCCCCCTCAGTCCCAGGCCCCGTGCCGACGGCGGTACGGGCACGGGGTAGATGCCGTCGAAACAGGCACGGCACAGCCGGTCGCCCGCGATGCCCGTCGACGCGACGAGCCCGGCGAGCGAGATGTAGCCGAGAGAGTCTGCACCGATCGACGTGGTGATCTCCTCGACCGACATGCCGGGCGCGATGAGCTCCGCTCGGGTCGCGAAGTCGATGCCGTAGAAGCAGGGCCACTCGACCGGCGGCGAGCTGATCCGTACGTGGACCTCCGCGGCGCCGGCCTCCCGCAACATCCGCACCAGCGCGCGCTGCGTGTTGCCGCGCACGATCGAGTCGTCGACGACCACGAGCCGCTTGCCCTCGATGACGTCGCGCAGCGGGTTGAGCTTGAGCCGGATGCCGAGCTGGCGGATCGTCTGGGATGGCTGGATGAACGTACGCCCGACGTAGTTGTTCTTGACCAGGCCGACTCCGTACGGGATCCCGGACGCCTCTGCGTAGCCGATCGCGGCAGGCGTACCGGACTCGGGCACCGGGATCACGAGGTCCGCATCGATCGGGTGCTCCATCGCCAGCGTGCGGCCGATCTCGACGCGCACGGTGTGGACACGACGGTTGGCGATGCGCGTGTCGGGGCGCGACAGGTACACGTACTCGAACAGGCAGCCCTTCGGGTGGGGCTCGGCGAAACGCACCGTGCGTACACCGGAGTCGTCGATCTGCAGCAGCTCCCCCGGCTCGATCTCGCGGGTGAACGTCGCACCGACGATGTCGAGCGCAGCCGTCTCCGACGCAACCACCCAGCCGTTCTCCAGCCTCCCGAGCACCAGGGGGTGGATGCCTTGCGGATCTCGCGCCGCGTACAACGCGTTCTCGGTCATGAAGACGAGGCAGTACGCGCCCGTGAGGCGCGGGAGGAGGTCCAGCGCGGCATCCCACAGCGACACGCCCTTGTACGTGCCGAACAGGCCGCTGACCAGGGACGTGTCGTTCGTCGAGTCGAGGGACACCTTGTGGGGTACGGGCTCGGCGGAGTCTCGCTCGTGCAGCAGGGCCTCGAGCTCGTCGGTGTTCGTGAGGTTGCCGTTGTGGGCCAGAGCAAGGCTGCCCACCTCGAGGGAGCGGAACGTCGGCTGGGCGTTGTTCCATGTGCTCGAGCCGGTCGTCGAGTAGCGGGTGTGGCCGATCGCGAGATGACCGGTCAGTGACGCCAGCGTCGACTCGTCGAACACCTGGGAGACCAGCCCCATGTCTTTGAAGACCATGATCCGGTGACCGTTGCTGACCGCGATCCCCGCGGACTCCTGTCCTCGGTGCTGCAGCGCGTACAGCCCGAAGTACGTGAGCTTCGAGACTTCCTCGTTCGGCGCCCAGACGCCGAAGACCCCGCATGCGTCGCGGGGTCCCGGGGAGTCGGCGTCGAGCTCATCCGTCAGTCGACCGTCTCCGCGCAGCACGCGGTCAGCCTAACAAGGCTGGGACCTCCCCCGGTGCCGCGGCCACGGTACGTCCCGTCGGCTCAGTGCTTCAGCAGGTCAGCCATCTGCGAAGCGATGAGCTTCATCGCCCGTTCAGGCGCGAGCCTGGTCAGCCGGTCCAGCATCGTCGCGTCGCCACCGACGAGGACACGGTACTTGCCCTTCGCCATGCCCTCGATGATGATCCTGCCCGCCACGGACGGTGCCAGCGTCTTGTGAGACGACGCGTCCGCGGCGTCCATACCGGGGATGTCCACGCCACTGTTCTGGCTGATGTTCGTGCCGATCGCACCCGGGAATACGACGGTCACGGCGACCGGACCGTTCATGAGCTCCGCATGAAGGCCCTCTGTGAAGAGCTTGACGGCCGCCTTGGAGGCTCCATAGATCGTCTGGCCGGGGACGGGCAGGAAGCCACCCATGCTGGAGACGTTCACGAGCGCGGCCTTGGGTCGCGTGACCAGAATCGGCAGGAACGCCCTGACCATGTTCACGACGCCCCAGAAGTTGACGTTCATCACCCGCTCGATGTCGGCGGTCGTCAGCTCGGCGAAGGGCACGAACTTCTGGATGATGCCCGCGACGTTGAGCAGGCCGTCGACCGTTCCATGTGCGGCGATCACTGCCTCTGGGAGCGCGTTCACCGCGTCGGGATCGGTGACGTTGACCTGGTGGGTGGTGAGTCGCTCAGTGTTCGGGCCGGCCAGCGAGACCGTGCCCGCGAGTCCGTCCGGACTGACGTCCACGGCCGCGACGCGGGCTCCCCTGTCGAGCAGCCCGAGGACGACCTCTCGGCCCATGCCGTTGCCTCCGCCGGTGACGACGAAGACCTTGCCCTGAATGTCCATGGTGTCCTCTCAGCTCGTTGCGATGTGCCGGGCCGCGATGTAGCCGAAGACGGCTGCCGGGCCGAGTGTGGAGCCGGGTCCCGGGTACGTATGACCCATGACGGACGCGGAGTTGTTGCCGCTCACATACAGCCCCTCGATCACGGATCCGTCGTCACGAAGGACACGGGCGTACTCGTCGGAGAGCAGCCCACCCTTGGTACCCAGGTCTCCGGGCACGACCTGCACGGCGGCGAACGGGCCCTTCTCGATCGTCCCCAGGTTGGGATTGGGGCGGACGAGCGGATCGCCGTAGTAGCGGTCGTACGCGGAGTTGCCGCGCGCGGAGTCATGGTCGATCCCCGCGCGGCAGAAGCCGTTGAACCGGTCCACTGTCGCCGTGAGCACGCCGGCATCGACACGGATGCGGCCTGCCAGAGCGGCCAGCGTCGGCGCCTTCACCATGATCCCGGCCGACTCCATGGCCTTGACCGAGCGAGGATCCATCGCGTACGAGCGCAGGTACCGGTGCGTATGGCGCACGTCGGTGATCATCCAGCAGGTGCCCGGCACGAGGTTGAAGTGCTGGAACATGTGGTGGCCGAGATCGACGTACGACTCCGACTCGTTCGCGAACCGGTTGCCGCCGCCGTCGACGATGATCGAATGCGGCATGGACCGCTCACTGACGAGGAACATGGCCGACCCGTCCGGCGTCGGCGACGGGACCGAACCGCCCCACCACGCATCCTCCATGAGGTCCACCGCCGCGCCGACCTTCATCGCCACCTCGATGGCCGAGCCGACGTTGCCGGTGGAGCCCGACGAGGCCGCCCCGGTGACCCCCTGGTAGCGCTCACGCCATTCGACGTTGTGGTCGAAACCGCCACCACAGAGGACGACGCCACGGGCGGCGGCGATCGTACGGGTCGTGCCGCCACGCGATGTACGGACGCCCGTGACGCGACCCTCCTCGGTGACCAGCTCGATGATCGGCGACGAGAGGCGTACCTCGACACCGAGCCTCAGCGCCACCTGGAGCAGGGACGAGGTGATGGCAGCGCCCATGCCGACCGCTTTCTGGCGACGCAGCAGGGTCCCGAGCACGCGGGCCACCACTTTGGCGCCGCGGGCCATGCCACCCGGGGTGGACCATGCCCGCGACAACAGCCAGAAGTCGTCGGTCTTCACCGGCGCAGGCAGCCCATCCTGTCCGCGCGACGTCGCCCACCATTCCCCGATGGTGTGGACGTCGAACGGCTCCACCTCGATGGCGCGCCCGATCTTGCCGCCCGGCAGTTCCGGGTAGTAGTCCGGGTAGTCGGCTGCCCGCGCGAAGCGGACCCCGAGCCGCTCGGCGAGGTTGACGAAGCCCGCGACACCGTCGACGAAGGCTTCCTTGCGTGCCCGGGACGTAGCCCGTCCGGCGTCCCCCACGGTCGCCTCCAGGTAGGTCAGGGCTTCGTCTCGTGAGTCACTCACCCCGTCGCGCGCCATCAAGGGATTGTTCGGCAGCCAGAGTCCCCCGCCCGACATGGCGCTGCTTCCGCCCCATCGGTCGGTGCTCTCCAGCATGATCACGGTCATCCCGGCGTCGGCTGCTGTCACTGCCGCAGCGAGTGCCGCAACTCCGGTGCCCCCCACAACGACGTCGTACGTCTCGTCCCACTGCCCGCTCATGGTGACTCCATCCGGACGCCGGACCGGTTGCCCGGCTCGCCGATTCCAGCATGCTCGCGTCGGATGGCGACCGCAGGCGGAACGCCAGAAAGCTGGTGGGGTCAGTGGTCGCCGTCAGTGGGCTGGGTCGTCTGCTGCGGGACTCCGTTGACGCAGGAGGCCTTCAGCTCGGTGCCCTGGCCGACCTGCTGGAAGTTGATGTAGATCCTGTCCGTACCGTGCTGGTTGGTCTCGACGCGCCACCCGTCCTGCGGAGACGCGTACACCAAGGAGATCACCTGCGCCTGGCAGGAGACCGACACCGCACCTCCGGTCACCGTCCAGGTCTTGACCACAGGAGTCGCTGCCGGCTGCGGTTCTGCGGAGGTCTCCGGCGCGGACGATCGTGAGGCTGTTCGCGTCGCCGTGGCCGTCGCGCTCGGGGGACTGGTCGTGGCCGACGTATCGTCCGACGAGGAAGTCGGCGCGGAGGTCTCCGGCGTTGGGGTCGTTGTGTCCGACGGGGCGCTCACCGATGTGGCCGCCGATAGGGTCGCCGTGGCCGCCTGGAGCCTCTGCGAGACCTGCGGCCCCGAGAGGATGTTCGTGGACGCACCGTCGTTGAAGACTGCCACGGCCCGCCAGACGACAAAGCTCGTCACGGCCGTCGCAAGCACCCACGACGTCGCAGCGACAGCGGCTATCCGCCGTCGGGATCTCTTCTCCACCTGGCCATCCTGTCGTACACCGAAGAAAGGCCCGGTTAAGGAGCCGAGAAAAATCCGGTCGCCCGAGCCGCGTCACGCCCCGTCTGACAGCGAGATGCCATAACGTCAGGACGTGTCCAATGTGCTCATTATCGAGGATGACGCGACGATCCGTACGGCCGAGATCCGCGCCCTCAACGCCCGCGGACATTCGACGATGTCCACGCCGACGGCGCTCGAGGGTCTGCAGCAGATCATCGCCCAGACTCCCGACGTCGTCCTGCTCGACCTCGGTCTTCCCGACCTCGACGGACAGGCGCTGCTGGCGATGATCCGCGCCGTGAGCAACGTCCCGATCATCGTGGTCAGCGCGCGCGACGACGGCCCGGAGATCGTGGCGGCGCTGGACGCCGGGGCGGACGACTACCTCGTGAAACCCTTCGCCGCCGATCAGCTCGAGGCGCGGATCCGCGCGGTGCTGCGACGCGTCGAAAGCGACCAGCCAGTCGGGCCGGTGGTCGTCGGCGGACTGATCATCGACGAGCGCGCGCGTACCGTCTCCCTCGACGGTACGGACCTGGAGCTCAGCCCGAAGGAGTTCGATCTGCTCCTGTACCTGTCCCAGCGCCCCGGAGTGGNNGGCGAGTCGGCGGATGCCCCGGTCTACCTGCACCGCGTGCGCGGCGTAGGGGTGAAGCTGGTCGCCCCCTCGTGAGAACCCTGCTCGTGCGGTACGGGCTGGCGGTGACCTCGATCGTGCTGGTCGCCTTCCTGTTGCCGCTCGGATTCATGGCTCAGTCCCTCACTGAGGAGCGAGCCATCTCCGCAGGACGACAGGACGCCCAACAGGCCGCGTTGTTCGTCGACGATCCCGTACGCCTCCTCGCCACCCTCGCCGACATCAACTCAGGCGATCGCCGCACCACCGTGTTCACACCGACCAACCAGATCCTCGGTGCCCCCGCCGCAATGTCCGCGTCGGTCGAGCTGGCACGTACGGGGCGAGCGTTCACCGCGACCACCACGGGCGGCGCAGAGGTCCTGGTTCCGATCGCGGGTGCCGGCGGCATCAATGTGGTGCGCACGTTCGTACCGGACAGCCAGCTCCATGCCGGCGTGTACCGGTCGTGGGCCGTGCTCGGGGGTGTGGGTCTCGCGCTGCTGATGGTGACCGCACTCGCGGGTTACCGGATCGCGTCCAGCCTCTCGCGGTCCGTCAGCGACCTC
>PMLO01000230.1 GCA_003158895.1 Propionibacteriaceae bacterium | reverse complement strand
GACTCTCCGAGCTCACTAAGGGCTCGTACGTGGTCGTGTAGAAGATCCTCGGCCCCGGCGAGGAGCTGCCGCATCGCTGGGCCACCGCAGGCACGACGGGGTACGACGCCCTCGCGCTCGTCGATCGCCTGTTCGTCGACCCGGCGGGCGAGGCGCCGCTGTCAGCGCTCGATGACGAGCTGCGCGGCTACACGATGGACTGGCACGGGCTCACCCACGACACGAAGCGCGCCGTGGCCGACGGCATCCTCAACTCCGAGACCGCCCGGATCGCCCGCGATGCGGATCGTGAGATCGACGCTCAGGTCGACCACGACGTGCTCGTCGACGCGGTGGCCGAGCTGCTCGCGTGCTTCCCCGTGTACCGCTCGTACCTGCCCGACGGCCGCCACTACCTCGAGGCGGCGGTCGCCGAGGCTGCGGAGCGCCGTCCGGAGCTGAGCATCGCGATCAAGGAGCTCGAGGTCGTGCTCACCGACGGGGCGACCGACGCGGCGGCACGCTTCCAGCAGACGAGCGGCATGGTCATGGCGAAGGGCGTCGAGGACTGCGCCTTCTACCGCTGGGGCCGCCTCACGAGCCTCACCGAGGTGGGCGCCGACCCGTCGATCTTCGCGATGACGCCCGAGCAGGTGTACCAACAGCTCACGACACGTCAGGCCTTGTGGCCGCACGCTCTGTCCACTCGCACGACGCACGACACGAAGCGCGGCGAGGACGTACGGGCTCGGATCTCGGTCCTGTCCGAGATCCCCGGGCTGTGGGCGAGCGCTGTACGACGACTCCAGGAGCGCGCGCCCATGCCGGGCGCCGGCTTCGCCAACGTCGTGTGGCAGGCAGCCGTCGGCGCGTGGCCGATCAGTGCCGACCGCCTCCACGCGTTCGCCGAGAAGGCCATGCGCGAGGCGGGCGAGCACACGACGTGGACAGACGTGAACGACTCCTACGAGGCGAGCGTGCACGCCTCGATCGACCTGCTCTACTCCGACGACGACGTCAAGGGCGTGCTCGACGAGGTGCTCGCGGCCGTCGTCGATGCCGGCTGGAGCAACTCACTGTCGGAGGCCGCTGTCACGCTGACGATGCCGGGGGTGCCCGACGTGTACCAGGGCAGCGAGCTCTGGCAGCTCAGCCTCGTCGACCCCGACAACCGGCGGCCGGTCGACTTCCTGGCGCTCGAAGCGATGCTGTCCGATGCCGACGTCGCCCACCTCGTCGGCGGCATCGACGATCCGGGCACAGCGAAGCAGAAGCTCGTACGGGAAGCGCTGCGGCTCCGTCGCGACCAGCCCGAGCTCTTCCGTACGTTCGCGCCGGTCTCGTCCCAGGGCTCGGCCGCCGAGCACATCGTCGCGTTCGACACGGGCGGCGTCGTCACGCTGGCGACGCGGCTTCCCGTCGGGCTGACCGCGAAGGGCGGCTGGGGGGACACCTCGATCGACCTGCCGCTCGGGAGCTACCGGGACGCGATCAGCGGCACCGTGATCCACGCGGACGGCAGCTCCGTACGGGCGGACGTGGTCTTCGCGTCCGGGCCCGTCGCGCTGCTTGTGGCGCTACCGGCACCCGCCGGGATCCGTACCCCCTTCGATGTCTGGGCGCCGGGCCACGACTCGGTGACCCTCGTCGTACGTCCCGTCGGCGACCCGGTCGCCGAGCGTCAGATCGGCCTGCGCCACGCGCCTGACGGCTGGTGGACGCCGCCGACGCTGCTGCCGAAGCGCGAGTACGACTACGGCTACTCGATAGACGACTCCAACGATGTGCTGCCCGACCCGAGGTCGCGGCGCCAACCGGACGGCGTGCACGGCCTCTCCCGTACCGTCGACCCGACGGCGCACCGGTGGCACGACGGCGCGTGGACCGGCCGGCAGTTCGCCGGGTCGATCCTGTACGAGCTGCACGTCGGGACGTTCACGCCCGAGGGCACGCTCGACGCCGCCATCGCCCACCTCGGCCACCTCACCTCCCTGGGCGTCGGCTTCGTCGAGCTGATGCCGGTCAACGCGATGAACGGCATCTGGAACTGGGGCTACGACGGGGTGCTCTGGTACGCGGTGCACGAGCCGTACGGGGGGCCCGAGGCGTACCGGCGGTTCGTCGACGCCTGCCATGCCTGTGGCCTCGGGGTGATCCAGGACGTGGTCTACAACCATCTCGGCGCCTCCGGGAACTACTTGCCCCGCTTCGGTCCGTACCTCACCGAGGGCGGCATCTGGGGCGCGACGATCGACGTCGAGAGCCACGAGCAGCCGCGCCGGTACGTGATCGAGAACGCGCTCATGTGGTTCCGCGAGTTCCACGTCGACGCGCTGCGCCTCGACGCGATCCACGCCCTGGTCGACTCGTCGGAGATCCACGTGCTCGAGGAGCTCACGACGGAGGTGGAGGCCCTGTCCGCGCACCTCGGGCGGCCCCTGACGCTGATCGCCGAGTCCGACCTCAATGACGCGGAACTCGTCCTGCCGCGCGAGGCCGGTGGTGCGGGGCTGGACGCGCAGTGGAACGACGACTTCCACCATGCGCTGCACGTCGCGCTGACCGGCGACACGTCCGGCTACTACGCCGACTTCGCGCCGCTGCGGTCGCTGGCCAAGGTGTTCGAGAAGGGCTTCTTCCACGACGGCACGTGGTCGTCGTTCCGCGGCAGCGACCACGGTCGACCTGTACCGGTCGAGCGGTTCCCGGCGTGGCGGCTGCTCGCGTACACGCAGAACCACGACCAGATCGGCAACCGCGCGCGTGGCGACCGGCTGCCGGAGTCGCTCGACGACGACCAGCTGCTGCTCGGGGCGATGCTCATGCTTGGCAGCCCGTACACGCCGATGATCTTCTCGGGCGAGGAGTGGGCGGCATCGACCCCGTTCCCGTACTTCTCGTCGCACCCGGAGCCGGAGCTGGCCAGCGCGGTGACCGAAGGGCGCGTACGGGAGTTCGCGAAGCTGGGCTGGGACCCGGCCGAGGTGGCCGACCCGCAGGACCCGGCGACGTACCGGTCGGCGATCCTGCGCTGGGACGAGCTCGATATGGGGCGGCATGCTGTCGTGCTCAACGGGTACCGGGAGCTGGCGCGACTGCGGCACCAGCTGCCGGAGCTCACCAACCCGGACCTGCGCCGCGTGCACTGCACGGTCGACGAGGACGCCCGCTGGATCACCGTCGAGCGCGGGGATGTACTGCTCGCGGCGAACCTCGGCGACTGCGCCGTGGTGATCCCGCTGACCCTCGACTCGTACGAGGTCGTCTGGCAGACCCCGACGCCGGTCAACCTCGGAAGTGACCGGCTCGACCTGCCGAGGCATGCGGGCGCCGTA
>PMLO01000069.1 GCA_003158895.1 Propionibacteriaceae bacterium | reverse complement strand
GCATTGAGGTGTGTCCGGAGGTTCGACATGCTTCTGGTTGACCGCGGAGTTGAGCGCCGACGTGAGCAGCGCCAACGCCGAGTGAGCTCAGGACGGTCGCCGGGGCGGGGCGCACGGTAGTCAACTGGGTCTGGAGAAGATGGCGTCGTGGACCATTCCGAGTTCGCGGGCGAACCTCGCGATCTCTCTGGGTTGCGCACCGTTCGCCGCCGCGACGTCCTGCCAATCCGCGAGGCGATCACGCAGATCATCCAGTTCAGCCAGGGCAGCCTTGCGCGGTACTCGACAGTGACGGGCCAGTTCTACGAGCCCGTCGACAATGCCGACGGGTGTGGTCCGGCCTGCGATGCTCGTGTGTCGTTGCTTGCCGGCGTCGGGCTCGGGGTTGACGTCGAACATGGGCGCCAAGCGCCACGCGTCCCCGTCTCGAAGCACGCCGAGGTTCCTCAGATGGTCGTCGGTGTTGTTCACCAGGACGCCGAACGCGACCCGGCGGTAGAGGTCGGGCAGGTCGTCGCCGTCGACGTGACGCAGCGCCGTCGCAACGTCGAGGTAGTCGGGCAGACGAGTGCCGTCATCTGGGTTGTTCAGCAAGGTGCGCATGCTGAGGTACGGCACTCGACGCTCGCTATCCCGGTCGAAGCGTTTGGTGAGCAGCACGGAGCGTCCGGCGACCTGGACCAGCTGCGTGGCAGGGACCGGGATGTCGGCCCGTGCAGCCAGGTCGAGGGTGGTCTTCTCCCACACGGGGACGTCCCAGCCGTCGACAGCCATCGGGAACTTCGCAATCCAGAGGTGCCCATCGTCATCGGTGACCGACGCCTTCGCCCGGGCGCCGCCGAGGGCGGACGTGCCGGTCCGCAGCAGAGCGGCGTACGCCTCGAACGATTGGGTGTCCTCGGCGACGGCGTCGGCCGCGGCGAGCAGGTCGCTCAGCTCCGTGTGCACCGGAACCGCGTCGTCCCCCAGCCAGTTCCCATCCTCATCCTGGAACCGCAAGGCCCCTTGCCGAGACCGGTCGCTGGCGGCCAGCACACAGTCAAGATCGTCCGGGTGCCGTCCGACCCGCTGCGCTTCGAACTGTCTGTCGACCAGGTGAGCGCCCCACCGGTCGGGGCCGGCGTCCTGAATGAAGAACGGGAGCCGGCGGGTCGTGAACTCACCGACGGCCCTTCGCACGGCGGGCGACAGGTCGTAGGTGTCGCGGGCATACATGTACTCGGGTTCGTACAAGAAGTCGGACGTGGCCCGCTCACCGTAGTTCTGCACGGACAAGCTTCCGGCGAGGACGGGCTCGCCGCCGATCGTGGTGTAGACGGAGACGCGTCTCATCGCGCCGGACGCCTCACGCGCTGGACTTGGGCACGGTCGGCGAGCTCGCGGCCGAACCGGCTCTGGTACGGGTCCAGGGCGGTCAGAATGTCGTTCTCGACGCCGAGGACGACGAGGACCCGCATGAGGGCCCCGATACCGACACCTTCCTCGCCTCGTTCGAGGCGGGTAACGACCGGCCGGGACACGCCGGCGCGCTGGGCGAGCTGCTCTTGCGTGAGCAGGTGGAGCTTGCGCCAGGCCACGATGTGGTCGCCGAGTCCACGCAGGGCATTCTCGGCCACAGGGTCCGGTTGGTACCGCTCAACAGCATTCACGCGTTCACAATAGCCGCACGTATACATACGGTAAAGTGGTTTTGCCGTATCTACGTGTAGCCTTACGCGTTGTTCGGTGTCGAATTCTCGCCATTGTCGTCAAGCGCCCGGTTCTCCGCGGCCTCTCAGTGCATCCCGTCGAGGGCCTCAGCGATGTGCAGGTCCGACCCTGAGGCGGCATGTTGGTACCGCAGCGCCGCTCGCGCCGACGAATGCCCAAGCCTCGCCTGAACCGCCGAGAACGACTCCCCAGCCTGCGCCAACGCCTGGGACGCACGGACTGCCGCATGGTGCCGCAAGTCATGGACGCGCAGATCCGGCAACCCTGCCAGCTCCCTCGCCCGGTGCCAGTGACGGTAGAACGACGACGGCCAGAGGAACCCGCCCGTCGCCGACGCGAACACCAACCCTGCGTCGCCCGCCTGGGCATAGGACAACAGGTGCTGCGAGATCACCGGCTTCAACCACGACGGCAACGCCACGGTACGAACGCCTGCGGCTGTCTTCGGCGCCTTCACCCGGACATCCTGACCAGGTGCGAATGAGACCGAGCGAGCCACGCGTACCACCGGATAGGTCGCGGAGAGGTCCAGGTCGGAGCGACGTAGCCCCGCGAGTTCGCCGTACCGCAGGCCACCCCACGCAGCGAGGAGCACCGCAAGACGCAGTCGCTCCGGCATCGCCTCCACCAGCTGGTCGAGCTGTGCCGAATCTGGCGGAGTCAGTGGGCGAGACTTTGAACTCGTCACTGCCTTCGGGTCGCGGACCTTCACCGGGGAGACAGCGACGAGCTCTTCATCGACCGCCGAGTTGAACGCCGACGTGAGCAGCGCCAACGCCTTCGAGCGAGCTCGCGGATGATCCCTGGGCAGGGCCCGCCACCACGCGGTGACCTGGGCCGGGGTCAACTGCTTGACTGCGATCTCGGCTATCGCTGAGCCGGCGATCGCGGTTCGCAGGGTGGATTCGTAGCTGATCCGACTCCAGCGAGCCAGTTCTCGCTCGGCGATCCACTGTGTCACGTACTCGCTGACGGTGATCGTGTTGGCGTACCGCGCGAGGTGGCGCGCGGCTGGTGCTGTCCAGTCTCCGAGCTCGATCAGGCGGCGCTCCGCAGCGAGCCACCCCTCCGCATCGATGTGCGCGCTGAATGTCGCCGGGGCCTGGTGCAGTCGGGCGTCAGGTCCGACGTAGGCAGCCTGGTACTTGCGGCTCGGCAGGCGCCGGATACGGCCCCAGCCTCGCCTGTCGGGCTCCACTGCCACGGGGACAGGACCTCCTGGGGTTCGATTCCTCGGAGGCCGTGCGATCCGCGTGCACCCCATCGCAGCGCGAGAAGCCTGCCGTTGTACGGGACCGGGCGCGCATCACCGTCCATCGACTCAGCCGCCGAGAGGAGTTGCATCGCCATCATGACGCCTTGTGGAACAGGGGTTAGGCCCGATTCCGCCCTCTCCGCAGAGGAACGTACCCCCGCTCAGTGCTGCCAGAGAGCGGTGATGGGGAGGATGTGAAGCCAGCCGTTGATGGTGCCGGTCTGGGGGACCGCAGCCTCCCACGGAGGGTGCGTAACCGAGGCAATGAACTTGCAGATTGGTTGAGCGTCTCGGTTAGGCCTTGAGGAAGGCGGCGGTCACGCTGATCTGGTTGTGCAGGTTCGCGCCCATCTTGGTCCAGTCGATGTCCCACTGGCTGCGGTCGAGAGCGGCTTCGGTGCTCACGGTGACGGTGTCGGCGCCGTGTGGCGCGACCTTGGCGACCAGGTCCAGCGGCCGGGTCTTGCCGTGGATGGTCAACGATCCTGTCACTGCGAATGTGCCGTCGGCGGCTGGGACGACGGATGTGGCGGCGTAGGTGAACGTCGGGTAGGTCTCGACCTCGAAGAAGTCCTTGGTGAGCAGGTGCTTGTCGCGACCGGCGTTGCCGGTGTCGATCGAGGCCGCGTTCACCACGAAGCTCCCGCTGACCTGGCCGTCGGGGGTGACGGTGCCGCTGCCTTCTGTCGCTGTGAAGGTAGCCTTCACTGGCAGCACCCACATCGCTTTCGTGCGTAGCTGGATGGTCGTGGCTGTCGGGTCTAGGGTCCAGGTGCCGGTCGCGTTGGTGAGCAGATCGGGCGGTGTGGCTGTCATGTGGTGCCTTCCTTGGTGAATACTTCAACGTATGAGTATCACGGTAGCACATACTTCAACGTTGAAGTATTGGCCCGGCGGTGAGTGATCCGGTGTGGCTGACTGATGAGGAGATGGAGACCTGGCTGGCCTTCATCGGGTCCAGCCGGATGCTGCAGACGGAGTTGGATCGGCAGTTGCAGCGCGACGCGGGCATCCCCCATTCCTGGTTCGGCATGCTTGCCCTCCTGGCCGATCAGCCGGGACGCAGGGCACGGCAGTCCGACCTCGCAGTCATCGCCGACTTCTCCCTGAGTCGTCTTTCGCACGCCGTGGCGCGGATGGAAGAACGCGGATGGGTATCGCGGGAGCCCGATCCCGCCGACCGGCGGGCGAGTCTGGTAACGCTCACTGACGCCGGCCTGTCAGCACTGACCGGCGCCGCGCCTGGTCATGCCGCTGCGGTACGCAGGCTGTTCCTGGACCGGATCACCGACGAGCAGGCGGCCGCCCTGCGGGCTGCGGGCCGGTCGATCCTGCAGGGACTAGGAACGTTCCCACCTGGACTGGTTGCACCCTCAGGGATTGAGGACTGCGACTAGAACTCCGCCGGCGAGGCGACGAGAAGTAGCCGGCTGACCGATCGTGACCGCTCCCTTCCCGGGAGGCTTTCTCGACGCCGAACTCCCGCCGGCCCGGCACGCAGCAGATCCCGACCACCACACACGACGACCG
>PMLO01000270.1 GCA_003158895.1 Propionibacteriaceae bacterium | reverse complement strand
CGACCTCATCGGCTGGCGGCCGTTGGACGCCGACGACATCTCCGTACTCACCGACGCCGCCGACCGCGTCGGCTCCTACCTCGGACTGCCTGCCAGGGGCACGGTCGCCTGACGGCGGTGGCGGCCCGCTACACCAGGCGCGTGAAGGACACCGAGACCGAGAGTTTGGAGTCGGAGCGGCCCTGGTAGACGCCCTTCATCGGGGGCACGTCGTCGTAGTCGCGGCCGCGGGCGACCACGACGTGGTCGAGGCCGACCTCACGGAGGTTGGTGGGGTCGACGCCGGTCCAGTGACCCGCCCACCACTCGACCCACGAGTGGGACTCGCCGGTGGCGGTCTCGCCGA
Source organism: Propionibacteriaceae bacterium (assembly GCA_003158895.1). GTDB lineage: Bacteria > Actinomycetota > Actinomycetes > Propionibacteriales > Propionibacteriaceae > Fen-668. The sequence continues at coordinate 4,624 of PMLO01000270.1, read as the reverse complement.
CCTCGAGGTCCTGCCTGGGACAGAGGTAGCCCGACACGTACCGGGCGGGGATCTTGACGACCCGCAGCGCGGCCAGCGTGACGTGCGTGAAGTCCTGGCACACGCCCGTACGCGCATCCCATGCCGTCTGCGCGTCGTCGCCGACCGAGGTCGACCCGGACACGTACGTCATGCGCTTGTTCACGAGCGCACAGATCGTCTGTACGGCATCGGTGGGGGACATCCCGGCGACCGCGTCGCGGAACTCGCGCTGCACCTCGGGCTCGAGATGGGTGCGGTGGCTCGGCGAGAGGTACTCGTCGTACTGATCCTTGAGCGTGTCGAGGTCGTAGTCGGCCCACGCGAGGCGCTCGGGGGTGTCGGCGTTGAGCGTACGTTCGACCGTGCTGTTGGACTCGACCTCCAGCTGGCGGTGCGGCTCCAGTGCCTCGAGCGACGTCACGTGGGTGCCCCAGTAGTCGCGGTACACGTGGCTCCACGTCATCGGCTTCACGCGCAGCCGGTTCTCGAGCGCCGTCTGGCCAGGCTCGGTGAGCGGCGTCATCCGGACCTCGTTGTGGCTCGACGCGACAGGCGCGTCGTACGTGATCCTCGTGACGTGGCTGATTCGGTAGCGGATCGTGGTCAGGCTCATACGACCTCTCCTGTCCACATCGAGACGGCCCTGCTCGGGAAGTAGCTCTTCGTGACCTCGGCCGCCGACTCGGCGACGGCCGCCTGGACCCGGCCCATCTGTACGGCGAGATCGGCGATCACGTCGTCGGTCTGGCGGTACTCGATGGACGTACGGATCCGGGCGAGCCTTCGACGCGCCTCGTCCGAGATTCCCATCCGCTCGTTCGCCGGCCGGAGCCGCATGAGGCACTCCTCGGCGAAGCGCAGGTTGTACACGACGGACCGCGGGAACTGCCGGTCCAGCGTGAGGAACGCGGCGGTGAGTCCGTCGTCCACGACACCGCGATGGGTCTGCGTGTACGCCTGGGTCGCGTTGCACGCGGTCAGGACGCCACCCCAGGACAGGCCGGCGAACTGCAGCGTTCCCGTCGCGACAAGGCGTGCCGTCATGTCGGCGCGTTCGAGCGACCTTCCCAGGACGAGGAAGTCCCAGGCCTCGTCGTGGCTCATCGACGAGTCTGCAACGCCACGGATGAGCGCGGCCCTGTCGCGGGTCCACGACAGGTGCCGGGTCGTCGCGTCGGGAGCTCCGAGGTTGCGCCACCGGAACCACGCGGTGTTGAGCACCTCCCACAGGTCGGTCGGGAGGATCTCGCGAGCGCGGCGGGCGTTCTCACGCGCCGCGTACCACGACCCCGCGATCGAGCTCGGGTTGCCCGCGTCGAACACGAGCCGGTCCCGTACCTCGTCGAACGTCACCTCGTCCGACGGCTCGATGCCCATGATCATCCGCAGGACGAGCTCCGCCGCCTCGGACTTCGTGGTCTCCAGCAGCGACAGCCGTACGACGTCGACGATCCGGGCCGTCCCGTCGGCGCGCTCGACGTAGCGGCCGATCCAGTACAGCGACTCCGCGATCCGACTCAGCATGAGCCTGCTCCTGACTGCTGCTGCTGTTGCTGCTGGGCCCTGATCTCGTCGTCGCGGAACACCGCCGGCGGGCTCAGCACGATGACCTCGCGCGGCCGCTCCGGCGTGACGGGCCGGTTGTGGCGGGTGTCGGAGAGCACCCAGGTGTCCTTCGAGCCGCCACCGCGGGACGAGTTGACGACGAGCTGCCCCTCCGGCAGCGCGACGCGGGTGAGGCCGCCCGGCAGGACCGTGACCCGTTCTCCGTCGTTGACCGCGAACGGCCGCAGGTCGACGTGGCGCGGACGCAGCTTGCCGTCGATGAACGTCGGGATCGTCGAGAGCTGTACGACGGGCTGCGCGATCCAGTTGCGGGGGTCGGCGACGATCGCCTCGCGGACGTCGTCGAGCTCGGCCGCGGTGGCTTGAGTTCCCACCACCAGACCCTTGCCGCCCGATCCCGCGACCGGCTTCACGACCATCTCGTCGACATGGTTGAGGACGTACCTCAAGGCAGTCGGCTCGATGCAGCGGTACGTGTCGACGTTCGACAGGATCGGGTCCTCGTCGAGGTAGTAGCGGATCAGGTCCGGCACGTACGAGTAGATGAGCTTGTCGTCGGCCACACCGTTGCCGACCGCGTTCGCGACGGTGACCCGGCCGCCGCGCATCGCGGACACGAGCCCGGGACAGCCCAGCATCGAGTCGGGCCGGAACTGTACGGGGTCGAGGAACTCGTCGTCGACGCGGCGGTAGATGACGTCCACCGGCTGCAGGCCACGGGTCGTACGCATCCTCACCACACCGCCCGAGCAGATGAGGTCGCGCCCCTCGACGAGCTCGACGCCCATCGTGCGTGCGAGCAGCGTGTGCTCGTAGTAGGCCGAGTTGAACACGCCCGGCGTGAGCACGACGACCGTGGGGTCGCGGGTGCCGTCAGGGGCTGCGGCGCGGAGCGCGTCGAGCAGGAGGCTCGGGTAGTCGGCCACGGGTCGTACGTCGAACTCCTCGAACGACTCCGGGAACACCGTTGTCATCGCGCGACGGTTCGAGATCACGTACGAGACGCCGGACGGTACGCGGACGTTGTCCTCCAGGACGCGGAACGTACCGGTCTCGTCGCGGATCAGGTCGATGCCGGACACATGGATGCGTACGTCGTTGGGCGTACGCATGCCCGCGATGCAGCGGTGGAAGTGCTCGCTGGACGCGATGATGCGCCACGGAAGGACGCCGTCACGTACGACGCGGGGGATGCCGGAGGCCTCGCCCGAGTAGATGTCGGCGAGCAGCATCTCGAGCACGGTGACCCGCTGCTTCACGCCGCGTTCGACGACGTCCCAGTCGTCGGCGGTGATGATGCGCGGTACGAGGTCAAGCGGGAACGCCCGCTCCTCACCGGCGAAGTCGAACGTCACACCCGTGTCGACGTAGTGCCGGGAAAGAGTGTCCACCCGGTCGTTGAGGTCCTCCGGTGTCATGCGCCGGAGAGTCTCGTACACCCCCGCGTACGCAGATCTCGGTTCGTCGGGGGCAGCGAGCATCTCGTCCCACGCCGGTTGCCCGGTCGGGTACTCGTCGAACAGCGCCGTCATATGTGAACCGTAGGGGCAACGTGTTACGCACGATCCCTGTCTTGTTACACATCGGTGACGTTGCGGAGTTGAACGACGGGGGCGAACTGGTTGCCGGTTCATCATGTTAAGTAGGCGACTCGTATGTTCACATGGCCGATCCGCCATGAGAAGGTCCAACTCGCCTACTTAACATGATGAACCGACCGCCGCCGGCCGATAGCCGACGGACCCTGAGTGTTGTCAGCCCAGCGCGGTGACCGCCTCGGAGGAGCCGGAGACGATGAGGTGCTCGTCGTGGCGGAGGACGCGGGAGTCGGGCGGGTTGGCCTCGTACGTGCCGTCGCTGGTCGAGATGGCCAGGGTGAACACCTTCTTCGCGCGGAGGTCGGCGATGGTCGAGCCCTCGAGCGCGTCATCGACGGTCACCTCCTCGAGCGTGAACGCGAGGTCGCCGCGGGACAGGGCGGCGTCGATGAACTCCAGTACGCGGGGGCGCAGGGCCATATTGGCGATCGTGGTGCCGGCCATCGTGTACGGGGAGATCGCGCGGTCGGCACCCGCGATGCGCAGCTTCTGCACCACGCCCTCGTCGCCGGCGCGGCCGACGATGAACAGGTCGGGGTTGAGCGTCCTGGCCGACAACGTCACGTACACGTTGCTGGCGTCCGAGTCGATGCAGCTCACGAGACCCCGGGCCTTCTCGATGCCGGCGCGGATCAGCACCGCATCGGAGGTCCCGTCGCCGTGGACGATCGGGAACTCGTCGTTCTCGGCCCGCCGCAGCGACTCCTCCCCGACGTCGAGCACGACGACCTCATGGCCGGCTGCTCTGAGGTCGCGCGCCACCAGGGTGCCGACGCGTCCGTACCCGCACACGATGAAGTGCCCCTTCATCGCACGGATCCGCTCTGTCATGAGGCGCTGTCCTCTCTTGCCGCTGGATACCTCGCGTACGGCAGCCTCCGCGACGATCCCGACCGTGCCGAAGATGATCCCGACGGCCGCCAAGGACAGGAACATCGTCCAGGCCATGCCTGCCGGACTCAGGGGATGGACCTCACGGAAGCCGGTCGTCGTGAGGGTGACCACCGTCATGTACAGGGAGTCGAAGACGTTCCACCCCTCGATGAGCACGTACCCGGTGGTGCCCACGATCATGCCTGTCACGACGATCAGGACCCAGGCGAGTACGGCGGCCCAGAGGCCGAACGGCTTGCGTCCTCGCAGAGACCTCGTGGTCCTCACAGGCGTGATCCTAGGGTTGCGCGCTGCCCCCCGCGGCCACCGTGAGGATTAGCTCAGCCCCCGCTCGCGTACAGCCCGGTGAACGACGCGGTACCGACCTCGGCGAAGTGCATGAGGAGCCGGACCATCGCCGGTGGCGTGCCCTCGCCGGCATCGAGCCGCGAGACGTTCATCGCGTGGACGGTGAAGTCGTAGTGGTGCGCAGGACCGGGTGGCGGCCACGGGCCACCCCAGCCGGGGTACGCGTAGTCGTTGTTCCACGTACGGGCTCCGTCCGG
>PMLO01000048.1 GCA_003158895.1 Propionibacteriaceae bacterium | reverse complement strand
CCGACGCCGAGGTCCTCGGACACCGTCGGCCGACCTGATGCCGTGGCACAGATCAGGTCGAGCAGCTCCTCGCCCAGCTCGGCGACCGTGCGACCCTCGAGCACGGGACCGCAGTCGAGGTCGATGTCGCCGGCCATCCGCCGGGCGACATCGGAGTTCGTCGCGAGCTTCAGCGTCGGCGTCGGCTTCGAGCCGAACACCGAGCCGCGCCCCGTGGTGAAGCACACGATCGTTGCCCCGCCCGAGATCATGCCGGTGACAGAAACCGGGTCGTAGCCCGGCGTGTCCATCACGATCAGCCCGGATGACGGCACCCGCGCTCCGTAGTCGACCACGCCGGAGAGCGGCGCCGTACCCGCCTTCGCGACAGCTCCCAGCGACTTCTCGACGATCGTCGTGATGCCGCCGGCCTTGTTGCCCGCCGACGGGTTCGCATCGAGCGTCGCGCCNNGCGAGCAGGTGCTCGGCGCCGTAGATCTCGGGCATCTCCGCGAGGATCGCCGTACCGCCCGCCGCCACGATGACGTCGCTCGCATAGCCGAGCACCGGGTTCGCCGTGAGCCCGGACCACGCGTCGGAGCCGCCGCACTTGAGTCCGAGGACGAGCTCGCCGAGGCCGCACTCCGTACGCTCGACACCGATCCGGCTCGCAAGCTCCGTGACCAGCTCCACGCCCTGTCGTACGGCCGCCTTCGTCCCACCGACGTCCTGGATCGTGTACGCGACGGTCGGGATGTCCGTCACGCCGAGGTCTGCCAGGAACTGGTCCATCGTGAGCACCTCGCACCCGAGACCCACCACGACCAGTCCGCCGATGTTGGGGTGCCTGGCGTAGCCGACGAGCGTTCGCCGCAGCGTCTCCCACGCGGGTCCCTTCGCCTCGAGGCCGCAGCCAGACCCGTGTGTCAGGGCGACCACCCCGTCCACACCGGACGGAAGGTCGACGAGGTCGAAGTGGCGCGCGATGTGCTGCGCGACGGTGGCCGAGCAGTTCACGGTGGTCAGGACGCCGATGTAGTTGCGCGTACCGACGCGGCCGTCTGCGCGGCGGATGCCCTGGAACGTACGGGCCGTGGTCGCAGCCGGAGCCGTGCCCGCGTGCGTGTCCTCGGCGACCCGCGCGTCACGCGGCGGCATGGCGAGATTGTGCGTGTGGATGTAGCCGCCCGCCGGCACGGCCTCCGTGAGAGTGCCGATGATCTGGCCGTACTTGCGGACGAGCTCTCCGGCGCCCCGCTCGCGTCGGGCGAGCTTGTGCCCGACCGGGACATCCTCGACAACCCTGATCGGCTCCTCGCCCGCGGCTGTGACGAGCTCGCCGGCGCTCAAGGGGCGAAGCGCGACATACACGTCGTCGGTGCGGTGGAGAAGCAGGAGGTCAGCAGCACTCACGTCTGCCTCGGCGGCGCCGTCGTGCCACGGATGACGAGTGCCGTCGCGAGCACCTGCTCGATCGGCTCCGCGTCGGCGTCCGCGAGGTAGCGGTCGAGAAGGGCGACAGCGGCCTCGCCCGCTTCGAACCGAGGCACGTCGACGGTGGTGAGCGACGGTACGGCGAGCTGCGACAGCATCGTGTTGTCGCAGCCGACCACCGACATGCCGCCCGGTACGTCGACACCGCGAGCACCGAAGCGGCGCATGGCGCCGAGCGCGACGACGTCGTTGTACGCGATGAGCGCGGTCGCCGGTGTGGCGAGGGCCAGGTCCGCGGCAGCCAGCCCGCCGTCGATCGTCGGGGCGACCGAGCCGAGCTCGTACAGGTGGACGCCCAGCTCGGCGGCGCACGTCCTCAGCGACTCCGTACGCATGCCACCGGACCACGACAGGTGAGGACCTCCGGCGTACGCGACGTGGTCGTGCCCCAGCGCCCGCAGGTTCACAAGGGCCTGTCGGACGCCTTCCGCGAAGTCGGCGGTCACGCTCCACCAGCCCGGTGCCTGCCGATGGATGAGAACGATGGGAATGTTGAGGTCTCCTGGCAGATCCTCGATCGCGGACCGCGGCGACGCCAGGATGATCCCGTCGACCTGACGGGCAAGGCTGCGCAGCGCGTCGCCCTCGAGACGGGCCTGCTCATCGGTGTCCGCGACGAGGATCGCCTGGCGCCCCTCGCGGGCCCGGCGCTGGACACCCTTGATGATGTCCGCGAAGAACGGGTTGGCCAGATCGGGAACGATGATGCCGATGTTGCCGGAGCGGCCGGTGATGAGTCGCCGCGCGGCAGGGTTCGGGCTGTAGCCGAGGCGCCGCGCCTCGGTCAGCACCTTCCGGCGAGTGCTGTCCGAGACGGCCCCTGCTTCGGAGAAGGCTCTCGAGACGGTGGCGACCGACACCCCCGCTGCGCGTGCTACATCGCGGCTCGTCGACGTCATCGGCCCTCCCCAGGAATCACATGTGCGCAACGTTGCGCGCAGCGTTACGCTCACGCGCACGTCTCCTATCGAACCGCCGCGTGAGGGAAGGCGTCAAGCGGTACGTAAACGTTTCCGTGGAGTTGCAGTCAGGTACTCTGTCGGGCGGCACGGATCAGTGTTCCACGCCGCCCGACAGGGCGATGATCAGGGCCGGATGCCCACCGGATCGACGACGTGGTCGTCAGCCGGTACGGACATGTGAGCACGGTTCACCGCGCTGCACACGGCACGCAGCGAGGCCGTGACGATGCTCGGGTCGATGCCGACACCCCAGTACACCTGGGCGCCTTCGTCGCCGACGATCTCCGCCTCGACGTACGCAGCCGCCTTCGCCTCGCCGCCCGGAGAGAGCGCATGCTCCTGGTAGTCCAGCACCCGCACGTTGTACTCGAGCAGCTGGATCGCGTCGACGAACGCGGACAGGGGCCCGTTGCCCTCGCCCGAGAGCGCACGTTCCACACCCCGGTCTCGGACGGTGGCTGTGATGGCGTAGCCGTTGCCGTTCGACACCGTCGTACAGGTCACGAGCTCGAGCGGCTCAGCGCTGTCCAGGTACTCGGTCGCGAAGATGTCGCCCATCTGCTCGCTCGTCACCTCGCCGCCCTCGGCGTCCGTGTGCTGCTGCACGACCCGCGAGAACTCGATCTGCAGCCGACGCGGCAGGTCCAGGTGGTGGTCGGACTTCATGATGTACGCCATGCCGCCCTTGCCGGACTGGCTGTTGACGCGGATGACGGCCTCGTACGTGCGGCCGACGTCGTGCGGGTCGATCGGCAGGTACGGAGCCTCCCAGGCCACCTCGTGCAGCTCAACGCCCTGCGCCGCCGCCTTCTTCTCGAGGTCCTCCAGGCCCTTCTTGATCGCGTCCTGGTGGGAGCCGGAGAACGCTGTGTAGACCAGGTCGCCCGCGTACGGATGACGCGGATGTACGGGCAGGCCCGTGCAGTACTCGACCGTACGGCGGATCTCGTCGATGTCGGAGATGTCGACCTGCGGGTCGATGCCCTGGCTGAACAGGTTCATGCCCAGCGTGACGAGGTCGACGTTGCCGGTCCGCTCGCCGTGGCCGAACAGGCAGCCCTCGACGCGGTCCGCGCCGGCCATCTGGCCCAGCTCGGTGGCCGCCACCGCGGTGCCGCGGTCGTTGTGCGGGTGGAGCGAGATCGCCACGAACGGGCGGTTCTTCACGTGCCGTCCGAAGTACTCGATCTGGTCGGCGTACGTGTTGGGCGTCGAGCGCTCGACGGTCGCCGGCAGGTTGAGGATGATCTCGCGGCCCTCGCCGGGCTGCCAGATGTCCATGACCTCGTTGCAGACCTCGATGGCGAAGTCCGTCGGCGTCTGCGTGAAGATCTCCGGGCTGTACTGGTAACCGAACTGCGTGTCCGGGATGAACTTCTCGGCGTACTTCATGACCAGCCGCGTGCCGTTCTTCGCCATCTCGATGCACTCGGTCTCGGAGATGCGGAAGACGACACGGCGGAAGAGCTCGGCTGTCGCGTTGTACAGGTGGATGTTCGCACGGTGCGAGCCGACCAGGCTCTCGGCCGTACGGGAGATGAGGTCCTCACGGGCCTGCGTCAGCACCGAGATCTGGACGTCGTCGGGGATGCGGTCCTCGGTGATGAGCTTGCGGACGAAGTCGAAGTCGGTCTGCGACGCGGATGGGAAACCGATCTCGATCTCCTTGTAGCCCATCCCGACGAGCAGCTCGAACATCCGCAGCTTGCGGGATGGTGTCATGGGGTCGATGAGGGCCTGGTTGCCGTCGCGCAGGTCGGTGGTCAGCCACCGCGGTGCGTGGGTGATCTTCTGCGCCGGCCACGTACGGTCAGGCAGGTCGATGGGTACGAATGGGGTGTAGCGGCTGAACGGCATGGGAGACGGCTGCTGTACGGGCAGACCGATCTGTGGCGCAGTGCCGAAGGTGTTGGTCATGTCTGGTTCCTCGCTGGTCTGGGTGGGTGCCGAGCGTGCAGCGACTCCGCAGCGAGGAGGCCGGCGT
>PMLO01000278.1 GCA_003158895.1 Propionibacteriaceae bacterium | reverse complement strand
GGCCACGGTCTGAGTCTTGGGCTGCTGTCCGCGCTCTCGAGCGTGGTGCGCAGCGGACCGGTACGCCCCGGCGACCTCGCTCGTACGGAAGCGGTCGCGGCGCCCACCCTGACGCGGTTGATCGCCGAGCTGGAGCGCCGCGGGTTCCTCACCCGTACCGCGGATCCGGCGGATGGTCGCTCCTGCCTCGTCGAGGCCACAGCTGCCGGTGCCGAGGCCGTGCTCCAGGCACTCGCGGAGCGCGCCGACCATGTGGCCGCACTGCTCGCCACCCTCAACGAGGCCCAGGTGGCGTACGTCGCCGCAGCCCTACCCGCGCTCGAAGCGACCGCGACCGCCGGACTCCCGTGAACTGATCACGTCCCAGACGTCAGAGTCCGTCCTGCGCAAGCTGTCCTATCGCTCCCGCTGCAGGCGCCAGATGCTGATCGGGATGAGACCGACGGCGAGGATGGGAAGCAGCCACCAGGCGTTCACGCCGATGTGGGTGAGCAGTGCAGTCAGGGCCAGTCCCACGATGACGGCGGCTGCCACGATCCAGTCGTCGCCGACGATGAAGTCCCACCAGAACAGTCCGAAGCTCTTGAGCCAGCGCATCACTCGAACTCCTCGACGGCGACGGTCTCCACGTGCCCGGCCTCCACGAACGTGGCGCGCGGGGCGAGGGCCTTCACGTACAGCAGCGAGATCGCCAGCACAGCGGGGATCAGGACCAGCAGTGCCCCGTCAGATCCGGGCCACACCACGCCGGCCCCCTCGCCGCCCCAGAAGATCCCGAACCCGGTCAGCATGACACCGACGACGAACTTCATGGTGTTCTCCGGAACCCGTGCCAAAGGACTTCGTACAGCCATCCCCAGGCCGGCGATGAGAAGCACGGCGCAGCCCGCCGCCAGTGCCGCGAGAGGCACATTGTGCTGGTTCGTACCGAACGTCAGCACGATGAACACGACCTCGAGGCCTTCGAGCAGTACGCCCTTGAAGCTCAGCGTGAACGCGTACCAGTCACCGACGAGCGGGCGCTTCTCGGCGGACGCGGCGCGTGCAGCCGCGAGCTTCTCGGCATAGATCTTGTCCTCGTCGTGCAACGCCTTCAGCCCGCTGGCCCGCATGATCGCCTTACGCAACCAGCCCACGCCGAACACGAGCAACAACCCGCCGACAAGGAGACGCAGGTACGAGATCGGGATGGCCGAGATCGCCGGTCCGAGAACGACGACGATCACCGTGAGCGTGATCACGGCGGCGGCACCGCCGATCAGGGTCGACCGCCATCCGCGCGTCCCGGCGGCCAAGAGGATCGTCAACGCCTCGACCGCCTCGACGATGCACGCGAGGAACACAGCGACGAACAGGGCGACGCTGACCATCGATGACCACCCCTCGTGATTGCAGAGAACTGCAGGTGATGCTACGACGGTCAGCACCTGATGCCGGCGCCGGCCAGGGCGTGAGAAGGGTCATCGCTGCCCGTGCCCGCAGCTGGTCACAGGCTCTTGCCAGGATTGCTCACCTATGCTGCCTGGGTGCCGCACACTCCTCGCCTACCCACGTCCTGGTCGTCCACCGCCGTCCGGGTCGCGGAGGTCACGGCGACCTTCTGGCTGATCAAAGGGCTGTCGACCGCGCTGGGGGAGTCGCTGTCGGACTATCTCGTGTTCGCGATCAACCCGGTGGTCGCGGTGCTGCTGGGCTTCGCCGGGTTCGTCGTGGCCCTCGCGATCCAGCTGAGTCGAGGCCGCTACCGTCCCTGGGCGTACTGGCTCGCCGTGGTCATGGTGGGAGTGTTCGGGACCATGGCCGCCGACGTCGTACATGTTGTCCTCCTAGTGCCCTACCTCGTGTCGAGCGTCGGCTACTCCGCAGTGCTCGCCGCGGTGTTCCTCACGTGGTGGCTGGTGGAAGGCACCCTGTCGATGCACGAGGTGACCACCTGGCGGCGGGAGCTGTTCTACTGGGCGGCCATCGCCGCGACATTCGCCACCGGCACCGCCGTCGGAGACCTGACCGCCATCACGCTCCACCTGGGCTACGCGGGGTCTATCGTCCTGTTCGTGGCGGCCATCTGCGTCCCCGCAGCCGGCTACCGGTGGTTCCGCTGGAACCCGACGGCCGCCTTCTGGATCGCGTACGTGCTCACCCGTCCGCTGGGTGCTTCGGTCGCCGACTGGACGGGGAAGTCCACCGCCGTCGGCGGCCTCGGCTGGGGCGAAGGCATGATGAGCTTCGCCTTCGCGCTGGCCATCGCCGCCCTCGTGGCACGGCTGTCGCGGCAGGGCCGTACCGACCGGGCGACCGCGGGCGAACTCGCCGCCAACTGATGACGAAGAGGCCTGAACGGTGACCGCTGTCGTCGACCAGCTGCTCAATGCGCCGGGCTGGCTGGTACTGCTCGTCGCAGGTCTGGCCGTGTTCTCCGAGGACGCGCTGTTCGTGGGCTTCGTGTTTCCCGGCGAGACTCTGGCCGTGCTCGCCGGGGTGGCCGCCTCGCGCGGCATGGTCAGCCTCTGGTCCGCGATGGCCGTCGTGATCCTCGCGGCAGTCGTGGGGGACAGCGTGGGGTACGAGGTGGGCAAGCACTTCGGCCAGCGCCTGCTCCGTACACGTCTCCTCCGCCACCGGCAGCACCGCATCCACCAGGCCCAGGACTACCTCGCACGGCGCGGTGCCCCTGCGGTGTTCCTCGGACGGTGGACCGCGTTCTTCCGTGCCGTCATGCCGGCACTCGCCGGCAGTGCGTCGATGCCGTACCGGCGGTTCCTGGCGTTCAACGCTCTCGGCGGTGTCACGTGGAGTATCGCCGTGGTCACGCTCGGCTACCTCGCCGGCGCGTCGTACGCGCAGGTGCAGCACACGTTCGGCAGGTACGCCGCCCTCACGGTCGCCGGGATCGTCGTCCTGACCATCGGCGTGATCGTCGCTCGCCGCCTTCTCGCCGCCAGACGCGCGGAAGACGCGGAGAACCAAACGGAGGAAGCATCGGATGGTGTCGCCGACTGAGCGTCGTACGGGTTCCTCTCCCTCGAGCCTCCGGTCCGTCAGCTCGCCAGGCCGACGACCAGCCAGATGAAGGCGGCGCCGGCGATGGTGGCCAGCACCGTCAGCCGGGTCGGGTGGCTCGCATGGGCCTCGGGAAGGATGTCGGAGGTGGCCAGGTACATGAGGAACCCGGCGAAGAATCCCAGGTACAGGCCGAGCACCGCGTGCGGGATCACGAACAGGAGCGTGATCGAGGCACCGATCACCGGGGCGACGGCATCCGCTGCCAGAAGCGTGATGGCGCGGCGGCGCTTGTTCCCGTACAGGGTCGCAATCGTGTAGGTGTTGAAGCCGTCGGCGAAGTCGTGGGCGATCACGGCGAGGGCGACCACGATGCCGACGCTGCTGCCCGCCTGGAACGCGGCGCCGATCGCGAACCCGTCCATGACGCTGTGACCCACCAGGCCGGACGCCGCGAGGAACCCGACGGCCGGTGCGTGGGAATGGGTGGCGTACTCGGACTCGTGACCGCGGTGAATGCCCACCGTGCGCTCGATGATGTGCAGCACCAGGAAGCCGAGCACGAAGGTCAGCAGCGGTGTGGGAACCCCGAACACTCTGGCCGGTTGCTGGGCGAGTGCCTCGGGGATCAGGTCGAGGGCGACGACGCCGAGCATCAGCCCCGCCGCCAGTCCGAGCACCAGGTGCCGGTAGTCACGGATGCGGATCGCCGCGACGCCTCCCAACAGGGTGGTGATGAACGATCCCACGGCGAAAAGAACCACCACGACAGACGTCTCCTTGTGCTCGAGGGCGGGGGGTCAACGCCAGGAGTGCTGCGGGTTGTACCCGAGCACACGTCGAGCCTTGTCGATCGACAGCAACGTGTCATGGTCGCCGAGGTCGCGGCCGAGGTGTACATCGGGGAAGACCTCAGCGACCAGCTCTGCATTCGACCGTGACATGACGGTGTCCGCGGCCGCGATGATGAAGCGGTCGAAACCTTCTGCGTCGAGCTCGAGGGCCTTGAGTACAGCCTGTGCGCCATCGCGGCCGTCGACGTAGCCCCAGAGGTTCCACTTGCGCAGGTTCGCGTCCGCGTCGAACCCTGGGAACTCCGCGTAGTCCTCCGGGTCCTTCACGTTGGAGAAGCGCAGCGCGATGATCTTGAGCGTCGGGTCCCAGCGCACCAGCTCGATGGCCATCTGCTCCTCGAGATGCTTCACCAGCGAGTACATGCTCTCGGGGCGGGCCGGGTACTCCTCGTCGACTGGGATGTACGGCGGCGGCACATCGAACGGCAGCCCCAGGACCGTCTCGCTCGATGCGTACACGATGTTCTTGATGCCGGCCCTGCGAGCGGCCTGGAAGACGTTGAACGTACTGAGGATGTTGTTGTGGAACGTTGCGACATCGCTCAGGATGCCTGGAGCGGGTATCGCAGCCAGGTGTACGAGGGCGTCGAACGCCGGACTCGAGGCTTGGTCGGAACCCGCCGAGGGGTTGTTCTCGCCGAACAGTGCGTCGATCGTCTCCCCGTAGTTCGTCAGGTCGATCCGCAGGAAACCCGGACCGCGCGTCCCAGCGACGTCGAGGTTGACCACGTCGTGTCCGGCCTGAGCCAGCACGGTGACAACCGTGCGCCCCAGCTTTCCCGACCCACCCGTGACAGCGATCTTCATCAACTAGCTCCTCTGTGTTCTCCGGTGAAGCGGGCGTGCGGCCACGCCGGCGAGCCGTACGGCCCCGTGCGGCTGTGGTCGCGACTGCTCACCACCTGTCGTGCACGTGCCCGCGGATCCGCTCGTCATAGATGGTCTCGAACGCCGAGAGAGTGGCGGCATCGAGCGGGGGGACATCGGCCGCCGCAGCGTTGGCGCCGGCCTGCGTCGCCGTACGTGCGCCTGGGATCACGACAGTGACTCCGGGCTGGTCGATGATCCACCGCAGCGCGAGTTGAGCGGTCGTCACTCCCGGCGGCGTCAACGTCGCGACCTCGCGGGCCGCCGCCACTCCTACGTCGAAGGGCACGCCCGCGAACGTCTCGCCGACGTCGAAGGCCTCGCCGGAGCGGTTGTACGTACGGTGGTCGTCCGCGGCGAACGTGGTCGACTCGTCGTACTTGCCGGCGAGCAGGCCGCTGGCCAACGGCACGCGAGCGATGATGGCGACACCGGCCTCCGCTGCTGCCGGCAGGACGCGTTCGAGCGGCTTGCGCCGGAACGCGTTGAGGATGATCTGCACGCTCGCCACGTGGGGGCGGGCAATGGCCGTCAGCGCTTCGTCGCAGGTCTCGACCGAGACGCCGTACGCATGCATCCGGCCCTCGTCGACCATCGCGTCCAGCGTGTCGAACACCGCGTCGCTCGAGAAGACGGGCGTTGGCGGGCAGTGGAGCTGTACGAGGTCGAGCGTGTCGACGCCGAGGTTGCGGCGGCTGCGGTCGTTCCAGGCGCGCATGGCCTCACCGGTGAAGGCCTCGGGCACGTGCGGGTCAGCGCGGCGTCCCATCTTGGTGGCGACCGTCAGGCCGGCATCGCCGCGCTCGCGCAGCAACCGTCCGACGAGCTGCTCGCTCCGCCCGTCGCCGTACACATCGGCGGTGTCCAAGAAGGTCACCCCGGCATCGACAGCAGCGTGGAGCGTCGCGAGCGCATCCTGCTCGCTCACCGCCCCCCAGTCCGCGCCGAGCTGCCAGCACCCCAGCCCGATGACCCCTACCTGACGACCCGTACGACCCAGCTGTCTCGACTCCATGACCCGACCCTATGACGGCTGGCCCAAGGACGCTCAACGCATCTGTGGTGAGCGGCCGGGCCCGGACCGGTCGAGTGGCGTCCAGGGGAGTGACACGACTCCGCGGACTATGCGGGTCTCCTGTCGCGTTCTTGAATCGTCGGGCTGTTTTCCCGACACCCGATCCGGAGCAAGATCGAGTACATAATCACGTTGGTCTCTTGGGCCAGACAGGATGACGATGCGACGGTCACGCGAAGTGGGTGGGCAGGGTCGGGTGCCCGGCTCGGCAAACCCAGGTTCCGGCCAGAGACGGGGCTTCGCGTCTGCGGCCCGGAGCAAGGCCTGGTGGGTCACGCTCGGCCTCGTCGCACCCCTGGTGGGGCTCGGCGTTGGCCAGGCCGTCGTCGTGTCGAGACGCTTCGGGGCGTCGCCCGCGGTGGCCCCGGTCGACGTCACGGTCGTGCCGTCCGGCGGGGTGCTCATCAGCGAAACCGCGGTCGAGATGGCGGCATTCGGCGACTCCGCCATGGCGGGGGTCGGCGTGCATCACGTGGACGACTCCCTGCCGGTGCAGCTGGCGCAGCGGGTGGCGGACGCGATGGGGCGTCCGGTGCATGTGGTGGGCTACGCCAGGTCGGGGGCGCGCACGATCGATGTCCTGACCGGGCAGGTCCTTGGGTTGCAGCGCGGGCCGGATGTCTCGGTCCTGGTGGTCGGCACGAACGACGTCACTGGCCTCACGGCTCCGGCGACGCTGGCTCGCTCGTCCAGGGCGCTCTTGGATGCGCTCGTGTCGCTCGGCGCTCCCGTGGTGATGTCAAGCCTGCCGGAGTTCCGGTCGATGCGGCTTGTGCCTCACCCGCTGATGGAGGCAGTACTCGTTTACGGGGCTGTGGTCGGGGCGGTGCAGCGGCGGGCGGCGGCTGTTCGGCCGCTGGTGCGTTTCGTCGACGTCGTGGGAGCCGTCGGCGCGGAGTTCGTCAAGGACAGACGCATGCTCAGTGCCGACTCCTTCCATCCATCGGCGGCCGGCTATGGGCGCATCGCGGACGCCCTGGTGCCGGCAGTCGTCACCGTTCTCGAGACAGCCCAACCCCGTGGGGAGAATCAATGATCATCAATCGGAATGAGCCTCGTCAGGGTCTGGCAGAGACCCTGGCATCCCTGCTGGGCGGAGACCTCCCGGTGGCGATCCAGGCGTACGACGGCAGCCATGCAGGTCCGTCGGACGCGTCCGTCACGCTCGTCGTCCGGTCTCCGGACGCCGTCCGCCGGGTGCTCTCGTCGCCCGGCGAGCTCGGTATGGCGCGTGCCTATGTCGCGGGCGACATCGAGCTCGACGGGGACATCTATGTCGCCCTCGCCACCCTGGGCCAGCGGTTGGTCGATGGCTTCGGCCGTCCGCAGTCGTGGGGCACCCTGGCGCGTCTGGTGAGAGGGACAGGAGGACTGCGTCGTGCGCCCGAGCCGCCACCGGAGGAGACCCGACTGCATGGACGCAGGCACAGTCGCTCCAGGGACGCGGCAGCGATCGCCCACCACTACGACGTCCCCGGGGACTTCTACCGTGTGGTCCTCGGTCCGACGATGACGTACTCGTGCGCTGTGTGGGAGGACCCGTCGGTCGGGCTGGACGCCGCCCAGGAGGCCAAGTACGACCTGATCTGTCGCAAGCTCGGTCTCGTCCCCGGCATGCGGTTGCTCGACGTCGGCTGCGGCTGGGGCGGCATGGCCATGCACGCCGCCCGCAACTATGGGGTACGAGCCGTCGGCGTGACCCTGTCCCGCGAGCAGGCCGACCTCGCTCGTCGACGGGTCGCCGACGCCGGGCTCACCGACTGCGTGGAGATCCGCCTGGCCGATTATCGGGAGGTCGACGACGGACCGTACGACGCCATCAGCTCGATCGGCATGTTCGAGCACGTGGGCGAGGACCAGCTGGGCACGTACTTCTCCCGGATGTACGCGCTGTTGGCGCCGCAGGGCCGGCTGCTCAACCACGGCATCAGCCGGCCAGCCGGGGTGGGCCCGATCAAACCCAACAGCTTCACCGCACGCTACGTCTTTCCCGACGGCGAGCTCGAGGAGATCGGCACGGTCGTCTCAGCCATCCAGCACGCCGGTCTGGAGGTCCGACACCTCGAGTCTCTGCGCGAGCACTATGCGTTGACCCTGCGCGCCTGGGTCCGCAACCTCGAGGAGAACTACCCCGAGGGGGTCAGGCTCGGTGGTGCAGGACGCGCGCGAGTCTGGCGACTGTACCTGGCGAGCTCAGCCCTCGGCTTCGAACGGGGTGAGCTCGAGATCCACCAGACCCTGGCCGTACGGGCCGATGCCGGTACGAGCGGGATGCCCTGGCGGCCGGATTGGTAGCAGCACGTCTCCGGCTCTCTGCGACTGATCGGCATGCCGGCAGCGAACACCATGACCTTCAGGCAGCGTGATCCCGTCACGCGGCCCGAGCGACCTCCCGAGGGATGGGCGCACTGTTTCTTGCGCGTCTGGGGGTCGAATGTAAGCCTTCCGCTCATCGGTGGATGGTTCTCGGAGGTCGAGTCCCGACTTCGACTTCGACTCCGAACCCAGTGCTCATCCTTCTCCAGCTGAGAGGGCAGACCCCGTCACTGCGGGGAGACTACGTACCCCGGGGTAAACAGGAGGTGCACGCATCATCACGTTGCGGCCACCGCAGCCCTGGCGTGCCAGAGGAGAGACAGATGAAG
>PMLO01000063.1 GCA_003158895.1 Propionibacteriaceae bacterium | reverse complement strand
ATCGGGATCTCCTTCGCTGCGTCCGTGGGGATATCGACGTGGATCTTCTCGTCCGCGCTCGGGTTCGCGGTGACAGGCCTCGAGTCGTACATCGTCGCCATCGCCATCGCCTTCGGCTTCGGGCTGGCGATGGACTACGAGGTCTTCCTGCTCGACAGGGTCAAAGAACTGTACGACCTGGGCAAGAGCAACGACGAGGCCGTACGGCTGGGTCTCCAGCGCAGCGGCCGCATCATCACCTCGGCGGCGTCGGTCATCGTGGTCGTCTTCATCGGCTTCGGGTCCGGCTCGCTCGTCCCGATCGAGGAGATCGGCGTCACGCTCGCGATCGTCGTCGTGCTCGACTCGACGCTCGTCCGCATGCTGCTCGTACCGGCGACGATGACCGTGCTGGGCGACCTCAACTGGTGGGCGCCGGGGCCCCTCAAGCAGTTCGCNNGGCGACGGCCCCGTCAGCCCCTCCGCGTCACGCGCGCTGAGCCGCGAGTTCTGGCGAGTCGCGCCCCGCGCGGGCGCCTGACAGGTGCGCGGGGCACCATGGGTGTACGAGTCGAGCTCACGGAGGTCGGATGACCAGTACGGCGATCGGTGTGGTGGCGGCCCTGATCGGGCTGTCGCTGGTCCTGCGCGGCTACGCAACGATCCGGGCGATCATCAGCCTGTTCGGTGCGCTGGTCGGGTTCGTGGTCGGCTCGGCCGTCGTCGCCCAAGTCACGAACACTGTCCTGTTCCAGAGCCAGGCGAGCCTGATCGGCGGCGCGATCGGCGCCGTGGTGTTCGGGTTGCTCGCGTTCTTCGTCTACAAGGTCGCGATGATCGGAGGCCTTGCCGCGATCGGCTTCACGCTGGGTACGAGCCTGGTGGTTGCGCTGCACGTCGACAACCCGACCGCGTCGCTGATCGCAGGCATCATCGGTGCGATCGTGCTGGCGATCGTCGCCTGGCGCCTCGACCTGCCGGGCCTCATCCTCGTCATCCTCACGGTGCTCACCGGCGCGAGCGTGACAACACTGGGCACGATGCTGGCGCTCGGCAAGGTCGGGCCCACCGCTCTCGGGCAGGCGACGATCACCGCCGTGTTCGCGGAAGGCTGGGGCTGGTACGCGCTGTACGTGGGCCTGGTGGCCCTCGGCCTCGTCTTCCAGCGGCGCTACCTGAAGGTACGCAACCCCGTCAGTACGAAGTGGGGCCGGTCCTAACCCTGTGCGACCGGACAGGCGGCACGTCGACCGGACAGGCATCTAGATGTCTGTCCGGTCGCACACCCCAGGGCTACCAGCCCCAGGCGGTCGCCAGGCGGCTGAGGCCCTCGTCGATCATCTCGGGCGAGTTCGTGACGAAGCTCAGGCGCATCGTCGTACGGTCGGGGTGGTCGGCGTAGAACGGCCAGCCGGGGACGAACGCGACTCCCAGATCGACGGCCTTCGGCAGGATCAGCGCTGAGTCGACGTCGCCGCCGATCCGTACCCACACGAACATGCCGCCTTCGGGACGGGTCGCGGTGGCACCCTCGGGCAGACGTGCGTCCAGACCCGCGAGCATCGCATCGCGTCGTGTCCGGTACACGTCGGCCACCTTTGCGATGTGCGCGTCGAGGTCGTACGTGGCGAGGTAGTGCGCGACCGCCAGCTGGTCGGTGACGGCCGTCTGCAGCCCGACACCCTGTTTGGCGATCTCCAGAGAGCGCAGGATCTGGCCCTCTGCGCGGAGCCAGCCGACACGTACGCCGGGGGCCATGACCTTGGAGGCAGAGTTCAGCAGCACGGTGCGCTCGGCCATGCCGGGCTGTGCCGCGATCGGCGGCACGGACTCGCCCTCGAAACGGAGCTCGCCGTACGGATCGTCCTCGAGGAGCGGCACACCCGTACGGACCAGCACCTCGGCGATCGCCGCGCGGCGGTCGGCCGACATCGTGCGGCCGGTGGGGTTCTGGAACGTCGGGATGAGGTAGACGAGCTTGGGGTCGTGGGTCTCGATGGCGTCGTCGAGAGCGTCCGGCAACATCCCGAACTCGTCGCTGTCGACGCCGACCATTCGCGCGCCGACAAGGGTGAATGCCTGTACGGCCGTGAGGTACGTGGGGCGCTCCACGAGGATCACGTCGCCCGGGTCGACGAGCGTCGTGGCGACGAGGTAGAGGCCCTCCTGCGAACCGCTGGTCACCTGGACCTGGTTCGGTTCGGTCGGCAGGTGGCGAGACATCCGCTTCGCGGCCTGCTCGCGGAGCTCCGGCTCGCCGATCGTGGACGCGTACTGGAGCGCGCGAGGGCCGTAGTTCTCCAGGGTGTACGCGAACGACTCGCGGAAGTCGGCCAGTTCGAACAGCGTCGGGTCCGGGATGCCGCCGGCGAACGAGATGATGTCGCCGCGGCCGAGCACCGCGAGGATGTCCCGCACCGGGGACGACTTCATCTGGGCGAACCGGCTCGACAAGCGGAAGACATCTTCAGTCACGAGCGCGATCGTTTCACGTCCCAGCCGTCAGACCCATACGTATCTCGCGATCCGCTCAGCGCTGGTGGGAACCGCTCCGCCATTCAAGGGCAAATACAGGGCCACCGGTGCCACATACGCATCAGAGACCGTCTGAGTGCCAGTGAATGTACGTCGCCTCGCGCCCCGGGTCCGGACTTCGTTGCGGGTCGGGGATTCGGCAGGATGGCTGCATGCGGTACTGCGCGATCGGGGACAGCTTCACGGAGGGCGTCGGGGACTGGCGCGAGGACGGTACGCCGAGGGGCTGGGCCGATCGGGTCGCCGAGGGGCTCGCGGCATCGAGCACCGAGCCGGTGCACTACGCCAACCTCGCGATCCGCGGGCGGCTGCTGATGCCGATCGCGCGGGACCAGCTGCCTGCCGCGCTGGCGCTGGACCCCCTACCGACACTTCTCACGTTCAACGGCGGCGGCAACGACATGCTGCGGCCGGGACATGACCTGTCCGTACAGATGGGGCTGATCCGCCGCGCGGTAGAGCAGTGCCTCGAGGCGGGCGTACGACCTGTACTGCTGAGCGGCCCCGATCCGTCCGATGGACTGCCGTTCGGCCGGACCATTCACGAGCGCGCCGAGACACTCGCCGCGGCGGGTCTGAAGCTGGCCGACGAGCTCGGGATCCTGTACGTGAACGGGATCGCCGACCAAGAGCTCCGCGAGGCGCAGTTCTGGTGCGACGACCGGCTCCACCTCAACCCGTACGGTCACGCCCGGATGGCGGCGAAGGTTCTCAGCGCGCTGGGCGTGGAGTCTTTGGTCGAACCCGGGCCGACGCCGAGGGCGTGGAGTCAGGGGCTCGGCGCCGAGGCCCTCTACTACCGCGACCACGTGGCCCCCTGGGTCGGCCGCCGCCTCCGTCACCAGTCCTCCGGCGACAACCGCACCGCCAAGCACCCCACCTGGACGCTGGTG
>PMLO01000243.1 GCA_003158895.1 Propionibacteriaceae bacterium | reverse complement strand
ACGTACTTCTTGCCGCGACTGAACGACGCCGCTGCCCCCACGATCGACATGATCGCCGCGGCGACGAACACGGTCATGAGCCCGTCGTGGAACGGGCCGGAGATCAGCTGGGGGAAGAACTCCTTGCCGGTGAGCGTGGCCACGTCGACTGGGTTCAGGTGCGCCAGGACGCCGGTCGGCCCGAGCAGGGCCTGGATCGGGTTGTAGCCGAGGAAGGCCGCGAAGAGGCTTCCCACGGGTGGGGTCTGTCCGACGGCGACCGCAGCCGCGGACGGCACGCCGTGTGCGAGCAGACCCTTGGTCAGCGTCGACGGCAACGAGGTGGACAGTCCGGCGATCATCAGGGAGAAGAACACGCCGATCGACAGCGAGCTGCCGGCGTTCTGCGCGGCGCCGGCCATGCCCGAGGCCGAACCCCGCTCGCTGGCCGGGACGCTGTTCATGATCGCGGTGCGGTTGGGCGAGCCGAACAGCCCGGACCCGATGCCGTTCAGGCCCGTGATCAGCGCGAACTGCCAGTAGGTGAAGTCGACCGGGATGAGCAGCAGTGCGAGGAAGGTCGCCGCCACCAGTAGCAGACCCATCGTCGCGAAGCCGCGCGCGCCGAACCGGTCGGAGAGGGCACCGGAAGCGGGTCCAGCGATGAGGAAGCCGATGGTGATCGGCAGGAGGTAGATCGCGGCCCAGAGCGGAGTCTGTTCGTAGGCGTACCCGTGCAGCGGAAGCCAGATGCCCTGAAGCCAGATGATCAGCATGAACTGCATCCCGCCGCGGCCTACCGCAGCGAGCAGCGCAGCAAAGACGCCCGTGGAGAACGCCCGGATACGGAACAGCCGCATGTTGAACATCGGCTCCTTCGTACGCAGCTCGATCAGCACGAACACCGCGAGCAGGACGAGGCCGCCGGCGATCCCCGCGATGACCCAGGGGTTGCCCCACCCGGTCGAGCTGGATCCGTACGGCTGAATCCCGTACGTGATGGCGACGAGCACGCTCGTCAGGCCGACCCCGAACGTCGCGTTGCCCGGCCAGTCGATATGTACGCGGGTGCGGGTTCCTTCGTCGTGCAGCGATGCGTACGACCAGATCGTGCCGATGATCCCGATCGGTACGCTGACGAAGAAGACGGCGCGCCAGTGGATGGTGGCCAGGAACCCACCCACGATCAGACCGATGAAGCTGCCGGCGATCGCGGCCACCTGATTGATCCCCATGGCGAAGCCACGCTTGTCGACGGGGAAGGCGTCGGTGAGGATCGCGGTCGAGTTCGCGAAGAGCATGGCGCCGCCCACGCCCTGTACGACGCGCCAGACGATCAGCCACATGGCAGCCGGGCCGCCGCTGAGGGGATCGAGCGCGAGCGCGACCGACCCGAGTGTGAACACGACGAAGCCCAGGTTGTAGATGCGTACGCGCCCGTACATGTCCCCCAAGCGCCCGAAGCTNNAGCGGGTTGAGGTTGATGCCCTTGAAGATGGCCGGCAGCGAGATGATCACGATC
The DNA here is from genome assembly GCA_003158895.1 of Propionibacteriaceae bacterium. Classification (GTDB taxonomy): domain Bacteria; phylum Actinomycetota; class Actinomycetes; order Propionibacteriales; family Propionibacteriaceae; genus Fen-668. Next base: position 6,159 of record PMLO01000243.1, on the reverse strand, counting down.
GATGCGTTGATCGTGGCCATGAGCATGCCGAGCGTCGTGTTGCTCAGGGCCACCCAGCGGTAGTGGGGGTGGTCGCGAGTGAAACGGCCCGAGCGTAACGCCACGTGTGACTCCTTGGGAGGAAGGGCAACTAGTTGCTTGATGTGAACTAACTATAGGCGCTCCTCAGGCGACTGCTCGCAGTGAGGCCGTTCCGGCGCACGCTTCTGCCGGACGTGTGCCCGGACGCCAACGCCTACGGGTCGAGGTCGCTGGTTCGTCGTCAGTCGCAGCCCTCTGGGCCGCAGGCCTCGGCGTCGGCCGCTCCGGGCACGGTGAGCAGCGATTTCGTCACCGGTGCTGGATGGAGCTCGTCCCATACCTGCGCGAGCGCTTCTTCGAAGACCTCGGCGGGTTGCGCGCCGGAGATCCCGTACTTCTCCTCGAACACGAAGTACGGGACGCCACGGATCCCATACGCGACTGCATCCTGGATGTCGCCGGCCACCTCGAGATCACGAGCGTCGGAGTCGATGGCGTCGCGAGCGGTCGCCTCGTCGAGGCCGGCCTCGCGTGCCAGGCGTACGAGCGTGTCCGGATCCGAGATCGTCTCGCCACCCGTGAAGTGGGCCCGGAACAGGGAGGTCTTCAGCGCCCAGGCCGTGCGGCCGCTCGAGTCGGCGTCCTGGGCCGCGTGCAGCAGCCGGTGCGCCTTGCGCGAGTTCGCGACCTTGATGGTGTCGACGTCAAGAGCCAGACTCTCCGTCGCCGCGGCAGCCTCGACGTGCGAGAACATCTGGCGTACCTGCGCCTCCGGCAGCCGCTTGGCCTGGGCCAGGTACTCCGACTCCGTCCCGTCGTACGAGTCCGGCAACGTCGGGTCGAGCTGGAACGAATGCAGGGTGACCCTCACCTCATCGGCGTGCGGGAACTCCGCCAGCACCCGGTCGAACCGAGTCAGGCCGATGTAGCACCACGGGCAGGCGATGTCGGACCAGATATCAATGCGCATACCCGATTCAACCAGGCACACCTCCCAGGGATTCCGTGCTCGATCACTGGGCAGGCGCCTCGAGCAGGCCCCCGGCGAGGACGAGCTGAGCCCGCCGAACACCGCCGTGACCATCTCCCGCCACAGCCTCCATCACCACCCCCCTCAAGAGCCGCCGCCTCACGCTCCCGTGACTGCGTCAGCCGGTGTTGAGACGAATGGCTGCGGAGCGGCAGCGGTAGACGTACGCTCAAAAGAGTCTCATCCAAGTATTTTCGTCGTCCACCGCCTCGGTAGCTGGGACATGTCGTCAAGGCTGCCGGTTGCAAAGCCAACTCCAGATCGTTGACCTTCCCAACTCCGGGACGCGGACCCATCATGGGAGGTCACGATGTCGGCTGAAATTCCCCCGCTGCTACGGGGCGGAAGTGGGCTCAAGGCAAGGGGCGGACTCTGGGGTGAATGTCTAGCGGAATTCCTCGGAACCTTCGTCCTCCTCTTAATCGGTCTCGGCAGCGTCGCGATGACGGTTGCCGCGCTTCCCGGATCCGGGCGCACCCAAGGCCCCACCGCGTCCCTCCTGGGAGCAGGCGACTGGCTGGTGATCGCCTGGGGATGGGCGTTCGCGGTCGCCTTCGGTGTGTACGTGGCGGGCGGGATCAGCGGAGCGCACCTCAACCCTGCGGTCACGCTGGCGTTCGCGGTGCGCCGTGGATTCAAGTGGAGCAAGGTCGTCCCGTACTGGATCGCCCAGTTGGCGGGCGCCTTCGTCGGAGCCGCCGTTGTGCTCCTCGTCTACAAGGATGCGATCAAGGCGTTCGAGGATGCGAGCACGCCCACCGGGCACAGCGTCGCGACGTTCTCCATCTTCGGGACCTTCCCAGCCTCGTACTACAAGGGAGGCATCTGGGGCCCGCTCACCGACCAGATCGTCGGAACCGCTCTGCTTCTCATACTGATCGCCGCGGTTGTCGACATGCGGAACAAGGCGGCCATGGCGAACATCGGTCCGCTCATCATCGGGTTTGCTGTAGGTGCCATCGGTCTGTCGTTCGGCGCCAACGCCGGTTATGCGATCAACCCTGCGCGCGATCTCGGACCCCGGCTTCTGGCGTGGATCGCCGGCTGGGGAGACCTGGCGATGCCGGGTAACGGTGCCTGGTTCAGCAACTACTGGTGGATCCCCATCGTCGGCCCGCTCATCGGCGGCGTGATCGGCATCCTCATCTACGACGTGTTCATCAGTGACGTCCTCATCGCTCGAGCCGGAGGGGGACCCATCCCCCAGGCGACCTACGTGGACGACGTACCTGCGGGACCGGGCGAGCCCGAGGGCACCGCTCCTCGTAAGGGCGACCACGACATGCCTCCCGAGACCGGAGGACCACGACCGCAACACTCCTAGAGGTCACGCGCCAGCGTGGGTTCGCCGACCGCAGAGTCGTCTGCGGTCGGTGGGTGGCGATCAGCAGGAGCGTCCGCGCATCACGTCGGGCGCGATGCGAGCTACGGGCCCACGCGAGGAGGGCTCCCCACGAGGACGATGCCTGCTCCCGTACATCGCGAGGCTCTTGGCGGACTCCGGTTGAGTTTGTACTGTCGCAACTGTGACTGGTGTTGGCGCACAGCGGTCGACCTGGCTCCCCGGCGACGGGCTATGGCGCCTGTGGCGGGATCGGGGACGGGCGGCGTCGAGCCGTGGCTGATGACGGCACTGACATCGTGGAAGGCATGGCGGCCGTCGAGGCTGAGCACGTGACCTACCGTTACGGCGACCTGGTGGCGGTCAACGATCTGACGTTGATCATCTCCGAGGGGGCCTGAACCCGCTCAACCTGCTGGGCGTCGCCGCGGCCACTGGGCTGGGTTCCGCGTTCTTCTCCTGACCGCGCCCAACGCCGCGTCATGGCAGAGGCACGATGACTCCAGCCTCTCCGGACCTCGCCCCCCGGTATGGGGCGGGGGTCAGCCTTCGCGGTAGGCGATACCAAAACCGCCGCGGGGATAGTGCCACATGAGCGCGCCGGGCGCGGCCATGGCGTTGCAGGTTCCGCACTCGAGGCACGCGGCGTAGTTGACGCTGATGGTGCCGTCGGGTGCCTCGCCGTAGACCTGGGCTGGACAGATGCGTACCAGCAGCTTCCCGGTGCCCGTGCGCCGAGCGATCTCCTGGTTCACCTCGATGTGGTTCTCGTCGTCGTCGAGGTGATACGTGTTGCGAGCCAGTCGCTCGGTGATGCTGGGGAGGCGTGTCATGTCGGTCGTCCTCTCTAGAGCGCGCGGGCCGCGGCCCAGCCGTCACGCATCAGGTGGCTCAGCGTCAGCCTGGAGGCTTTGACCGCTGCCATCGCCGTGGGTACCAGGTGCTTGCGGGGCGTGAGGTCGTGCGCGTAGATGCCGTGGAATACCTCGGCCAGGAGCTGGCCGTACTCGGAGTACATGCGTGGGTTCTCGAGGAACGCGGGCGCCTTGGCATAGGTCTTCAGGTCAGCGCCGACGAACGAGCGGTCGAGCTCGGCCCGGTACCCGCTCAGTCCGTCGTCGGAGAAGTCGCCTGCTTTCAGGGCAGCCGTGATGGCGGTGGCGGCAGCCATGCCGCTGGCAGCAGCCAGGTCCATGCCACGAATCGTCAGGCCGGTGTTGAGTGTGAAGCCGGCAGCGTCGCCGATGATGACCAGACCCGGTCGGGTGAGGTCGTGCGCGACCATCGCGGGGCCGTCCTCGATGGTCAGATGGCAGCCGTACTCCAGCAGCTCGCCGCCCCGGATCAGAGGTTCGACCGCCGGGTGGGCCAGGAAGCGGTCGTGCACGTCCGCGGAGCTCAGGCCCTTCGCTTCCAGGTCGTCCAGCCGCAGGACCACGCCGAGCGAGACCGAGTCGAGGTTCGTGTAGAGGAAGCCGCCACCGGCGATCGACTGGGTGCAGTCCCCGACGAAGGCGTACGCGACGCCCTCGTCGCCGCTGACCCGGAACCGGTCCTCGATGGTCGTCCGGGGTAGGGCGATGACGGACTTGACGCCCACAGCAAGGTGCTTGATCGGCTCTTTGGGGCGGACGCCTGCCTCTTGGGCGATGAACGAGTTGACCCCGTCGGCTGCGACCACCACATGGGCTCGCAGCTCGTCGTCGCCGGCCCGAACGCCGACCACCTGGTCGCCCTCGCGCAGGAGCGCGTCGACCCGCACCCCCGGCATCACCATGACTCCGGCCTGCTCACACTCGGCGGCCATCCACGGGTCGAGCTTCGCTCTCAGCACGGTGACGGCGTTCACCGGCTCGGCCAGCCGGGAGTCCCAGTAGTCGACGTTCAGGTGGGAGGTGTCGTTGAGGAAGCTCAGCACGTTGCGGGTGATCCGGCGTTCCACCGGGGCCCGCTCGACGAATCCCGGAAACACGGCCTCGAGCACCCGGCAGTAGAGGACGCCCCCGGACAGGTTCTTCGTTCCCGGCTCCTGGCCACGTTCGATCAGTACGACCTCATGGCCGGCCCTGGCCAGCTGGTGGGCGCACACCATCCCGGCGATGCCCGCGCCGATGACGATCACGTCGAAGTCGACGTCGGTGCTCATGTGCGACTCCTTGGTGTGCTGGGGCGGAGTTGGTGGCGGGCCTGGCCGGCCCGCCACCGACGTCCGGTTCTACAGAGCGCCAGCCGTGATCTCGGCGGCGATGTCGTCTGCGGCGAGCCATCCCGAGGTGAGGGCGAAGCCGTTGGCCGACCCGGGGATGGGTAGCGCGTACGACTCGCCGAACATGCCTCCTGCGTCGCAGCCCACCGAGTACAGGCCGGGAACAGGGTTGCCGTTCCCGTCGAGGCAGCGCATGTGCTCGTCGATCTTGAGCGCGCCCATGGAGATCATGATCCCGGTCTCCATCTTGATGGCGAAGAACGGTCCCTCGGTGACGGGGCGGAGGAACTTCGCGGGCTTGTGGAACTTCGTGTCCGCCCCGTTCGCGCACAGCTCGTTGTACGCGTCGACCTCGGCCCGAAGCACTCCGGGATCGACCCCCATGTTCGTGGCGAGCTCCTCGATCGTCTCGCCCTTGACCACGTTGGTGCGGTTCTCGTCCGCGGCATCTGCCTCGATCTCGGTCGGCAGGTTGACCATCTTCTCGTTGTTGCGGACGTAGATGCCCAGCCCGATCTCGTTGCCGTCCGCGACCAGGTGGCGGATCGTGGCCTGGTCGATGATGGACCAGTAGAACGCTCCCGGCTGTACGGCTGTGACGTCGCCCGCGTTGCCGAAGGACATCCCGACGACCTCGTCGACGAAGCGCTGCCCGGTGGCGTTCACCCAGAAGTACGGCTGCATCCCGGTGCAGTTCGTGTGGCTGGTGATCGTCTTGTCACGCATGAACGGGAACAGCAGGAGCGTCCCGATCGAGTTGTGCTCCGTACCGCCGGCCGCGAGGACCATGGTGATCCCGTCTCCGGTGTTGCCCAGCCCGCCGACGTTGATGAGCTTCTCGCCGATGCCGTACTTGGTGTACTTGTCGAGCATCTCAGGATTGGCGGCGAAACCGCCGGTTCCGATGACGACGGCCTTGGCGCCGAGACGTACCTGCTGGCCGTCCTTGTCCTTCGCCACCAGGCCGATCACCTTGCCGTCGGCGTCCTTGAGGATCTGCGTGGCGGCTGTGGAGAGGAACACGTCGACTCCGCGCCGCCGTGCGTCGGCCTCGAGGAGCTCGATGACGCGGGCCACCTCGCCCTCGGGCAGGTGCCAGGTGACGAGCTCTCCGGGCTGGTCGAGCGCTGTGACGGTGACGTCCTCGTAGTGGACGCCCACCTCGTCGCGCATCTTCACGATGGTGGTGGCGGCGTTCTCCACGAACCGGCTGACGAGCGGCGGATCAGCGCGCCAGTGGGAGTAGTCGAGGTAGGTGTTGAACGCCTGGTCCTTGGTGACCGTGATGCCGCGCTTCTTCTGCTCGTCGGACTCGAACGCGGCGTGGCCCTCGGCGAATGCCGAGCTGCCCCCGGTCTGGGCCTCCTTCTCGAGAATGGCACAGCTGAGGCCGTCCTTGGCAGCCTGCACGGCGCAGGACAGCCCGGAGGCACCTGCTCCGACGACGACGACGTCGTAGCTCGCGTCGAACTCTTGGGTCATGGGCTCCAGCTCCTTCGATGGTTACTTGTGGACTTCTGCAATCAGTGCGGGGATGACCTCGTACAGGTCACCGACGAT
>PMLO01000197.1 GCA_003158895.1 Propionibacteriaceae bacterium | reverse complement strand
CGGCATCGTGTGGTTCGTCTGGCGCGTCTACCGCGCCGGTCGCTACGCCCGGTCGTGGTCCTACGCGGAGCGGGGCGAGGACCTCTGCATCACCCGAGGGCTCTGGTACAAGAACCTCACGATCGTCCCGTACGGACGCCTGCAGATCGCCAAGGTCGACGCCGGCCCCCTGGACCGGTTGCTCGGGCTGGCGACCGTCACGCTCGTGACCGCGTCCGCCCACTCCAACGCCTCGATCCCCGGACTTCCCGCCGCTGAGGCCGAGCGGCTCCGCGACCGGCTCATCGAAGTCGGCGACACCCTGGGTTCCGGCCTGTGACGATCCCGTACGGCCAGGAGCCGCCCGGCTATCCGGCGCCCGAACCGCCGGCGCCGTACCCGGCCACGCAACAGTGGCCGCCAGCGCAGCCGCCCGCGACGACCGTGCGCAAGGTCGAAGAGCGCGCCCACCCGCTGACACCACTGGTACGGGGATGGTTCGCGGTGGTTGCGGTCGCATGGGCGATGCTGCAGGAGCGGCTTCAGGGCCGCACCGACGGTACGGCGGGCCTGCCGTGGTGGGTCTTCGTCGCCGTCATCGGCGGCGTCGCGGCGCTGGGCCTGATCGCGGGGTTCATCTCGTGGCGGTTCACCCGGTTCATCGCCGACGAGACCGAGCTACGGGTCGAGTCGGGCTGGATCTCGCATCGGTCGCGGCGGATCTCGTACACGCGGCTGCAGTCCGTCGACGTCATGCAACCGCTCGCCGCTCGGCTGCTGGGTCTCGCGGAGGTCCGGATCGATGCGGGAGCCCACGACTCGACGAAGCTGCGGTACCTGTCGCGGCGCCGGGCGTACGAGCTGCGCGACTTCCTCATGCTGCGCGCGCATGGCGCCCAGGTGAGCGTCGATGTGGCGAGGGCTCANNTGGGTTGTGGCCTCGTACTTCGGTCACGCTGCGGCCGCGGCCATCCCGGTCGTCGCTCTGGCCGGCGGCGTACCGATGCTCCTGTCGATCGGTCAGTACTTCGCGCGCCGGGTGATGGCGCAGTTCAACTTCACGCTCGCCGAGACCGGGGCCGGCCTACGGATCACGCGGGGTCTCACGAACCTCACCAGCCAGACCGTGCCGGTGCGGCGGATCCAGTCGATCCGTCTGTCGCAGCCGCTGTTCTGGCGTCCGCTGCGGCGCTACCGGGTCGACCTCGAGGTGCTCGGGTTGGGCGAGGCGACGAGGAACGAGTCGACGTCGAAGGTCTCGACGCTCCTGCTGCCGATCGGGACGCGACGGCAGGTCGACGCAGCACTGGCCGCGGTGTGGCCGGGGTTGCGGCTCGATGCGATCCGCTACGTACGCTCACCGCGCCCGGCGATCCTGTTCGACCCGCTCTCGTACTCGTGGAACTCGTTCGGCGTCGACGACGACGTGGTGGTGACGCGTCGGGGCTGGCTGACGCGGCACCAGTCGATCGTCCCGCACGCGCGGCTGCAGTCGGTCGCGGCCCACCAAGGGCCGCTCGAGCGCCTGATGGGGCTCGCGAACGTCACGTTCCACACGACCGGGCTGCTGCACACGCACTCGGTGATCCACATGAACGCCGACCTCGCGAGGAGGCTCGTGTACGACGAGGCCGACCGCGCCATGACCTCCCGCGATGGTGAGCTGCTCCGTTAGGTGATCGATGGAACGGTCGGCCTGTACAGCCGCGTGGCAAGGTGGAGGTACAAACCTGGCAGAACGAGGTGGATCGATATGTGGTTCGACAAGGACAAGTTGCTGAGCGCACCGGACGCGCTCGCGGGGCGTACGAAGCCGGTCGTCGACATCAGCAGGCTGCACCGGGTGCTCGGCACGCCGTTGAACGAGGTGCCCGAGGGCGACGAGGTCGCCTACTTCGCGCTCGGCTGCTTCTGGGGGGCCGAGAAGCTGTTCTGGCAATTGCCGGGCGTGTACGTGACGGCCGTCGGCTACGCGGGCGGAAACGTCCAGAACCCGACGTACGAACAGGTCTGTACCGGCGGGACGGGCCACGCGGAGACGGTCAAGGTCGTGTACGACCCGGCGAAGGTCAGCTACGACGACCTGCTCAAGGTGTTCTTCGAGAACCACGACCCGACGCAGGGGATGCGCCAGGGCAATGACGTCGGCATGCAGTACCGCTCTGCGATCTACACCACCGACGACGCCCAGCAGTTCGCCGCCATCGCGGCGCGCGATCGCATGCAGACCTCGCTCACCGCCGCCGGCTACGGGCCCATCACCACCGAGATCACGCCGACTGGAGCGTTCTTCTTCGGGGAGGGATACCACCAGCAGTACCTCGACGCGAACCCGAACGGGTACTGCCCCGTACATGCCACAGGCGTGGCCTGCGGCTGAGTGGAGGGTTCAGGCGTTGATGCCGTCGGGCACCAGGTCCTTGACGCCCTCATAGCCTGCGGCACCCGGCGCGGCGGTGGGGGCATAGATCACGCGGATCACGCCGGTCGGGAAGACCTCGGTGGCCAGAACCTTGAGGTGGTACGGGGCGTGGCCCTCGTCGAAGAGCCTGCGACCCTTGCGCGCGGCCACGGGGTGGACAAGCAGGCGCAGCTCGTCGACCAGTCCGGCGGCCAGCAGCTGCTGCACGACCGAGATCGAGCCGGGGATGAGGATGCCGCGGATGCCGGGAGCGGCCTTGAGCACGGCAACGGCCTCGGTGAGATCCCCCTCGAGCAGCTCCGACTCGCGCCACGTGAACTCGAGAGGTTGCCGCGAGACGACGATCTTGCGGGTGTCGCCGAGCTGTACGGCCATCTGCGCGTCAGCCTCACCAGCGGTCTCTCGAGCGGGCCACGCCCCCGCGAAGCTGTCGTACGTCACACGCCCGAGCAGCAGTACGTCGGCCGCCGCATAGTCCTCGCCGACCGCGCGGCCCATGTTCTCGTCGAAGTACGGGAAGTGCCAGCTCGGGTCGACCTCCGCGACACCATCGGCCGAGATGAACAGGGTCGAGATCACTTTCGCCATCGCGCGCGCTCCTGACAGGGATGTACGTGGTCGCCCACTCTGCCACGAACCTGGGAACCACCAACCCACGAAATGCAGGTTAAGAAGCGGCCCAGAGGGCGCTTGGGATGTTCGGCCTCCGCGGGCTCAGGTCGTCGTCGCAACACCTTGATGGTGGAGGTTGCTGTGACGATTGTGGTGGCGAAGCGTCGGGACGTGGTGGGGTTGGTCGGGGCTGGCTGGTCGGCGCAGGCCGCGGCGCCCCATAACCAGCATTTCGCGGGTCTGGAGAGGGCTCCGCAACCGTCTGCTTCCAGCCGTCGCAGGCTCAGCCGTCCGCGCCCGGCACATTCGGACGGAGGACGCGGTTGTCCATGGCCTCGGCGATCTGGGCGCGGAAGCCGCTGGCGGGGTAGGTGCCGATGATGCGGAGGTGGACGCAGAAGAAGGCCAGCTCCTCGAGCGCGACGGACAGGTTGGTGTCGTCGGGGTGGCCCTCGACATCGGCATAGAAGCGGGTCGCGAAGAAGCCGCCGCCGAGCTGATAGCTCTCCAGCTTGGTCATGTTCACACCGTTGGTGGCGAAACCGCCGAGCGCTTTGTACAGAGCCGCCGGCACGTTGCGTACCTGGAACACGAAGCTCGTGATCATCGGGCCCGAGCCCGCTTTGTACGTCGCAGGTTCCCCCGACAGCACCACGAAGCGCGTCGTGTTGTGGTGCTCGTCCTCGACGTTC